>JAHJRN010000069.1 GCA_018830865.1 Patescibacteria group bacterium
CAAACTGGATCCCGAATTAGTGATTCTAAGCTTTCAGTTGTATGCCTTTTTAGTATTATTTATGTTCTGGATTTCCGTATTCAAAAATCGTTCTCCCTGCTGAAAGCCAAGAATCTCTTGGTCGGGACGTACCAAACTGGAATTGTCCCGACAAAGAGCCGCTTGGGTTTGCGCATAAGTTCTTCAAAACACATTTCCGTTGCTCTCATCAATCTACTGTTCAAACCAGCAGTTCTAATTCATCAAAAATAAATTGTTTCAATTACCTTCTCCAAAAAAATCAATACTTTTATTCCCAATTCAGAACCTTAAAACCATGGCCAAAAACAAAAAAGCAAAAGTAGTTCAAATGCTTAGTCCTGAGAACTATATACGACAAAAAGCGAGAAGTCTGCCTATACACGAATGCACCATTAATACCAACTGGGAGGATTCTGGAATGGCTCAGATAATGGTTATCCGCAAACATGTCAATGACAATTTCACCGTTGGATTTTATCTGGTCGATCTTTTGTGTTTGGGTGTTAAAGATGCGCATTACGTTTTTAATATATCTCAGCATGAATTTAATGAAGGTTTCGCTATAAACGAATTAAAGCTGCTGACAGAAAAGATTCCCTATAATCTGGCACACAACATCATCTATGCAGGCATCGAATTTGCTGAGGACTATGGCTTTAAACCACATAAAACATTCACTTCGGTGGCGCAATACATTCTGGAAGAAGATACTGATGAGATCGAATACCTGGATATTCCGTGTGGCCATGAAGACGACGCCAAGCCCGTATTTTTTAAAGGGGCTGATGATGATGAAGCTTTCGTAAAGCGCGTATTAACACAACTGGAGAAAACTGCCGGACCAAACAATTATTACTTCTATGATGAAGACGCTAACGATCAATGGGATGATTCAGAAGAATTAGATGCAGATGCACCTCTTGATTTTCCAATCAGGGATGATTTTGGTTTATGGCTCAACGATATCATTGAAGATGAGCTCAATAAATTGGATGAAGCAAAGAAAAAAAACAGCACCACATTCCAGTTTAAAATACAGATCAAAAATATTTCAAAGCCTACTGTATGGCGCAAAATTTCTGTTCCTTCCTATTACAGCTTTGCGCTGCTGCATCATATCATCCAGGCTGTTTTCGGCTGGGAAAATGCCCATCTGTATCAGTTTTCGGACAATGGATTCCACTCCGATACCGTTATCACAGCTATTGTAGATGATGATTTCGACGACATGGGAGAGCAACGAGAAGCTTCGGAAGTGTTGTTGCTGGACGTATTTAAAAATGAAGGCCAGAAATACACTTACATCTACGATTTTGGCGATAGCTGGGAGCATGATATCGTTCTGGAAAAAATCATTCCGGAACAATCCGAAACACCAAAACTACTAGCTGGCAAAGGCGCCTGTCCGCCCGAAGACTGCGGAGGCCCCGGTGGTTACGAAAACCTGAAAACCATCCTTGCTGATCCAAAACACAAAGAATATAAGGATTATGAGGAATGGCTACAACTGTTTGAGGGGCAAAAATGGGACAGCGACGAATTTGATCTGGAAGACACACAATTGTATCTTGAAGAAATGTTTGATAGAGAATAGATCCTTCGGAATCTACATGTGAAAACTTTTCAATTCGTATCCCTGCTTTTGTTAATTTCTGGTTAAAATTTGAAAGACTATCGGTTTATTTTCAGGAATTCCTACATTTGATTGCCTGATTGCTTGTTAGAAGCGGTTTACAGTGCTGGATCTATTAAACTAAAACATACTTAATAACGGGGGTTTTTCCCCTGTTTAAAGGCATACTCTAACAAAATATAGTACGTTTCTTAGCAGCTTCAGCTTTTTTGTGTTTACCAGATAAATTGGAACAGAAGAATTAGGTACAATTAAATCCTATAAGTATGAAATCTATCAAAACCGAAATCAAATGGGCACTGATCTTTGTGATCATGTCGCTGCTTTGGATGTGGCTCGAAAAACTCTCTGGGCTGCACAGCACACACCTTGATATGCATCTTTACCTCACGAATTTGTTTGCCATTCCGGCAATCCTGGTTTACGTGCTGGCTTTGCGCGAGAAAAAGCGGAAGGACTATCAAGGGCAGATGACTTATCTGCAAGGGCTTTTTTCAGGACTAATTATCACAGCAATTGTCGCACTTTTTAGCCCGCTTACGCAATGGATTATTTCCACAATCATCACACCGGAATATTTTCCCAATGTGATCGCTTATTCACTTGAGACAGGCTATCACGAAAGCCTTGAAGCCGCCGAAGCGCAGTTTAACCTTCAAAACTATATCAAGCAAAGTGTGATCGGTGCTTTGGTTATGGGAGTGATTACTTCGGCTGTGGTGGCCATCTTTGTGCGCACAAAAAAATCTAAAACTGCAACTGATTAACAAAATTAAAACCCTTAAAAATCCAGTGATATGACCAGCGTAAATGTCTATTTAAACTTTGAAGGCAATTGCGAAGAAGCCTTCAACTTCTATCAATCTGTTTTTGGAGGCGAATTCTCCTATTTGGGGCGTTTCCGCGATATCCCACCACAGGAAGACATGCCTGCCATGCCGGAAGCCATGGCCGACAAAATCCTCCACATTGCCTTGCCCATTAGTAAAGAAACCATGCTTATGGGCAGCGATACAGGTGGAGAATGGGCGCCAGCCTTCAAACAAGGCAACAACTTTGCCATTGCCGTTTCTGTTGACAGCAAAGCCAAAGCAGATGAGATTTTCGAAGGCTTGTCGCAGAACGGAATAATTATTATGCCGCTGGCAGATATGTTTTGGGGCGATTATTTTGGCCAGTGCACAGACCAATTCGGTGTGAACTGGATGGTGATGTTTGATCCAAATCAGGCATAAGCTCCCATTAATTAGTGTTTGTCTTTAAAGTCCGATGGCTGCGTTATGCGCATCATTCATGTCTGTCAATCACTTTAGCTTGAAAATTGTGTGAGTTGGATTTTTTACAAGGGTTAGCTTGTTCAAAAATAAAAAATTTGTTTGGCGGCTTAATGCTTTGCTGAATTATCCGGCACTCTCCAAAGCACATCTGTGAACCAATTTCTCTGATCGGAAAACCAGGAAACGATTTCAAATCCCGACTGTTGCGCCATTTCCTCAATCATCGTTTTGGAATATTTTTGCGATTGTTCTGTAAAAATGCGTTCGCCTGCAGTCAGTCTGATGGTTTCATCGGTAAGTTTAAGCGTAACTTTTTGCTCTTCTTTGCTAATCAAATAACTGCTTGCCAGCCCATTATCAGGATTATAAACTTCCTGATGTTCAAAAAGCTCCAGGCGAAAATCGGCATCCATTTCTTTGTTGATCCGTGTGAGCAGATTGAGGTTGAATTGCGCAGTAAGTCCGTGAGGGTCGTTATAAGCCTGCAAAATGACCTCGGGATCTTTTTGCAAATCGAGGCCAAGCAACAGTTGATCGCCGGCATTTAGCACCTTCCTTAACTCACTTAAAAAGTTACGTGTTTGTTCCATCGAAAAGTTACCCAGGTTCGACCCCAAAAAAAGCAGGACTTTAGGTTTCTGATGTTGCCAATGGCTCAGCATTTCAAAATAATCGCCTTTAAGACCGCTCATCTTTATTTCGGGAAGGATACGTCTGATACTTTTCTCCAAATCGTTCAAAGCCGTAGCTGAAATATCAACCGGAATATAGGTGAAATCTTTTTTAAGTTGGCACAGCTTCTCAAGTAATACTTTGGTTTTGAGTCCATCGCCGGCTCCCAGTTCAATCAGATCAAACGCCTGACCATTCATGCCGAAAGCCTGAATGATGGCATCCCCTTTCTCCTTAAAAATATCCATTTCGCAATCAGTGAGGTAATATTCGGGCATATGCATGATCTGCTGAAACAAACGACTCCCGGCCTCATCATAAAAGTATTTTGAAGACAAATATTTGGGATCAGCACGCAACCCATCCATTACATCAATAGCAAAACTGCTTAGTTTCTTCTCCTGAATCGTATCCATAGGCAATAGCGTAATTAAATGTGTTGTGCTTGCATCCCATCAGGAACGCCTGTTTCAAAAGGATTTTGCGGGTCGTTGCTCCATTCAAACCATCCGCCGTCGTAAACCGAAACACGCGGCCACCCCATCAGCCAGGCATTGAACCAGGCCTCGCTGCCCCGCCATCCTGTTCCACAATAAAAAGCCAGGTGTTTGTCGGGCGTAATGCCATTGTTTTCCCAGATTGCTGCTACCTCATGATAATCGCGTGTAGTATGATCTTCGTTTCGGTAGTTTTCCATGTGGTAGGCATCGCTTCCACAGTCGGCAAATAGGACGCCGGGAATGCGTCCTTTGGCTTCAATATAGTTGTAGCCACTCACTTCACCAATATATTCGGGCCAGCTGCGCACGCAAACAAGCTCGGCATCTTTATCTGCCAGCATCTTTTTGGCTTCCGGCGTATCTACTGCAAGGCCAGCTTGAGCAGGGATTTGAGCTCCGAAATCTTTTACCGGCTTTTTGGGTACATCAGCCGTTGAAACCTCAAAACCGGCGTCCTGCCAGGATTGAAATCCTCCGTTCAAAATTCTCACATCCTTCACACCGGCATACAGCATGATAAATGCATTTCGAATAGCGCCAATGTCTCCCGCAGCACTGCCCGGAAATTCGCTGGCGTTATCCGGAAACATAAATTTGCCGTATAAAACAACCGTTGTATCGGCTGTAATTCCGTGTGCTTCAAGGGCAAGCTTAAGTTGCTGCGGACTTCGCCTATTCCAGGTTTCAGGGGCTTCCAGCGCCAAAGTGTCCATATCAATGGCACCAGGAATATGCCCGCTGAGGTAAGCCTTTCTGTTGCGATAATGGCTGTGCACAACAACATATTTATCATTGTCGTAATGCATAGGCTTTTCACCCTGAATTAAGTCATTTACCCATTCAGCTGAAACCAGCTGTTGGTAACGCTCAAGCCTGTCCATTGGAAGTGATTCGTTTTTTACCCATTCTGTGAGGAAATGCGGATAAATAAAAAGCTTTTCATAACCAGACTGTTCAAACCGCTCAGCGACATTTTCGGCAGTTGAAAGGTCATAGCCATAAAGAATCAGTGTATGATGCGGCAGGATTTGCTTGTGCCTGACGATTTCGATCCAGTCGATATAGTTTAACCATTTTGCAGGCAAACTTTTGGCACCGCCAATATGACCTGAGCGATTCTCCCCTTTCAAAGCCCAGCCATTAAAAGCATCCACCGACCTCACATCCAGTAGAATAGTGTCAGGATTTTGAATCATCTTTTGAAGCTCAGGTGTCGTAATTTCTTTCATAAAAGAGGTTTTAAAAAATAAATATACTTTATTTATCTGGTTATTCCATTCATTTTCAATCTTTTTAAGAATTATTTAAAGCGCTTTCAGAATTTCAGAAACACTGGCACGCTTTTTATAATCCGGATCAAAATGCCTCCAGGCTATTTTCCCATCCGGGTTTATCAGGAAGGTAGCAGGAATGGGAAGTCGCTGGCTATCATCAGAATGGGTCTCTTTGAGCTTGGCGCCAAGCACGGTGTTGTAAACAAAAAGCGTTTTGGTATCCGGCTTAAAGGTCACATCGTATGCGTCTGCAATACGGTAATTCTCATCATAAAGCAATTGAAATTCTGCACCGGATTTTGTTGCCATTTTATCAAGGTACTCGGGCTTTTCAGGCGAAACAGCAATCAGCTGCACACCTGCTTCCTGCAACAGATAAAGGCTATCCTGAAATGATGCCAGGTGTTTGTTGCATACCGGACACCAAAATCCCCGATAAAAAATAAGCACGACCGGACCCTGATTCAAAACTTCCACCAAATTAAACTGATTGCCATGCTGATTTGTGGCTTCAAATAAAGGGGCAGTTTGTCCGGGCACAAGTCCAACTGCTTCTTGTGCTGAGCGAAAGTCTTGTGCCCGAAGCGGCATCTCAGCCCAGGATAATAGTATGAGATTCATAATCAAAAAAGTTTTAAAAGTTTTCATAGTTCAGGTTTTAGTGCTCCATTTAAATCATCCCATTTTGGACATGAGGTATTTCTTCAGGAAGTGGTCCACACTGATTTTGCCAGGGCCATAAATGAACAAGCCAAAGAGCATCAGGAGGTAGTAAAGTGGTATTTCAAAGCCATTGTTTCCAGCTTCAAAACCATTGGCCCAATGCACGCTTTGGATGGCCACCAGCATCACAATCATTAATGGAACTGCAATAATGCGTGTACCCAAACCCAAAAACAGCAGCACAAAACCGGCAACTTCTGTATAGGTTGCCAGGTAGGCATTCAATGTTGGGAAAGGCATACCCATGCCTTCGAACCAATCGGCAATGCCACTAATATTGCCAAGCTTCATCATGGCCGGGCCATAAAAGCCGTAGGCAAGCACCAAGCGAAATAACAAAAGTGGAACATCAACCAGCGCATTCAGTTTTTCGATCATTTGTTGATAAAGGGCAATCATTTTCATTTTTTCAATTTTTATTGTTTGTGATGATTAGGTCGGCTATTTACTTTAAACCTGACAATTCAAAATCAACAGTTCCGTCAAACAACTTCCGGGAAATACACAATGAAACCTTTATAATACATTGATATAAAGATGGTTAAATCTTATCATTATTTCATAAGAAAGCAATAGAAAAATGATTCTGTCAGGTTGAGTCGCTTTATCCGACTGAGAAGTCAAATTCAAAACAAAAGCTATTATGACAAAAATTGCCCTTATTATTATGTCGGATACAGAAAGCATCGAAGCGCTCGGCAAAGTATCCAACGCCTTTATGTTAGCCCTTGAATCGATGGAACAAGGCGATGATCTCAAAATAATTTTTGAAGGAGCAGGCACCAAATGGATAGGCGCACTCGAAGACTCCTCACATAAACTTCATGGCTTGTATCAGTCTGTAAAGCCTGCAATAACTGGTGCGTGCTCGTTTTGTGCAACCGCATTTGGCGTGAAAAACACCGTTGAAAAGGCAGGTATTACTCTGTTATCAGATTATAAAGATCATCCCAGCCTGCGTCAATTGGTTGTTGATGGGTATGCCTTGATTTCATTCTAATCCCGGGTTTTGGTTTGGTTTGGTTTGCAGAAAGACGGCTTAGGCTGTCTTTTTGCATTTTTCCCTGCTATCATTTGTAAATTTATCAACAAAGTGATTAAAAGTTAAGAAAAACTTCTTGTTAATTAACAGATTCGTAAAAAAATACAGGCTAATAGTTAGGCGCCCACAGCCTCTGATTAAATTCGATTAGGCTGCATGGTTTAGTATTTCTATACCGTTCTTTTTAATTTCGGCAACCAGCGGATTTGAGTTATTAAAATCAGAAATTTTGAAGGGATGAGGTTCTATTAATAAATCGTCATCACTGCGAAGCTGCATCAATTGGATTTGCAAATCAATAATATCATCCACGGTTTTAAAAACAATCGCGATATCAATATCACTATCAGGGTGATTTGTACCTTTTGCAAAGGATCCAAAGAGAATGGCGCTTTCAATTTGAAACTTGTCACTAATTGAATCAATGTATCGTTTTGCAATCCTTATAGCTTCGTTTTTATCCATTCTCTAAGTATCTTAATATTTGTAAGCCAATTTATTGCATAATCAGGCGTGCATTTTTTATAAAATTCCTGCTTGTGGTCATCGTAACGTGCATTTATATTAAAAGTTGATATTAGTATTTATACCCTCCTCCACCATCAGTTTCCAGACCAATACCTGTTGCCAGCACCAGGCGGTTGACAAAATTAAAATAAGCAACAACCAGACTGGCATCCAGCAATTCCAGGTCAGTGAAGCCACTGTTTTTTAATTGCAACAACAACTGGTTTTGCTCAAAAGCAGCAGGATTGGCTGTGAGTTTGGCAGCAAGCTCTGCCAAAAACCGTTCGCGTTGGCTAAGCGGAGCAGACTTCCAATCGCTGATTAAAAGTTTCAATCGCTCATCATTTTTCCAGTAATGATGCAGCGCTTCGGCATGATGCTGCCGGCAATAAAGGCAAGCATTCGTTACCGAAACCACCACGGCCATCATTTCCCTTTCGGCTCTCGAAAGTGGCGATTTGCTAAACATGATCTCCATATAAAGCTCCATATGTTTAACAATACTTTCGGGATGCAGGCTTTGCATTTTGTGCACTTCGGCCAGTTTGCCTCGTTTTTGGATGATATCGTCGTAAATTTCACGCAGGCGGCCGGTGGATTCTTCGTAATCAATGATTTTAATTGTGCTCATAAGGTGATATTTGTCAGGAAAAAGTAAAAGTAACGACTTAAATTATAAATTAACATAAAAACCTATCTCTATGAAAGCGATTTGGAACGATAAAATTATTGCTGAAAGCCAAAACACCGTGCCTGTTGAAGGCAACCGCTATTTCCCTGCCGAAAGTGTTAACAGTGAATACTTGCGCAAAAGCGATACCCAAACCATATGCCCCTGGAAAGGCACTGCCAGCTATTATGATGTGGTGGTTGACGGGCAGGTAAACAATGATGCCGCCTGGTACTATGCCGATCCCAAGCCTGCAGCCTCAAAAATTAAAGGGCATATTGCCTTCTGGAAAGGGGTCTCGGTTTTACCCTAAATGAGCTTTAAATGGAGAAACCTTTAAATCAACATTTCTTCTTTGGAAAAAACAAAGCCATTATTGGATAGAACCCCATTAAACTAAAAAAGCCGGTGCCCTCAAGCAACCGGCTTTTCTACCCAAACCAAACTTATTACTAATCTATTTTCTATTTCGAAAAGACGTAATCCTTTGCTTTTGCTGCGGTATGGCACTGCAAACACATGCCATTCATCAGCTTGGCGCCACGCATGGCATTACCATTTTCGTCCTTTGCAATTTTTCCATCAGGAGCCAGCATAAACCATTCCCAATCGCCACCTTCGGGATTAAAGTCGTTGCCACGTTTTACCATAGCAGTCCGCTCGTCCACGGTTCCTTCAGGGTTTTTGGAATGTTTTACGATGATGGTTCCCACAGGATAGATTCCGTTTACAGGAGCCTGCCCATCTTTGAAATAAACATCACGCACCACGGTTTCATCGTTTCCGCCATGCGCCATTCCTCCCAGTGCAGGATCAGCGCCTTGTGCAGTGGCATCCTTGGACCAATTCATGAACGAAGCAAATGAATTGTCATCAGCCACAAACTCTGAAGGTGCAGGCGGGTTATCATCGTCATCATCTTTGCTACATGAGGTGATGATCACTGAGCTGGCAAAAAGCAAGCTGAATAAGAGTAAAAATCTGTTTTTAAGCATAATTTAAAGTATTTAAGGGTTAGTAAATCCAAGAATTAATTGACTTTGAATGCATTGATTAACAAATCCGGTAGCCTGTGGCAGATAATCCGGTTTGTAAGTAATATGCAAAGACTCACAGCTAAGTTTAACCAAAGCCGTCAGATCCATTTGTACGCCCTGCTTTAAGATTGCAATCATTTGCGCCGTTAGTGGCGAGAGATTGGTAAAGAGCACCTTGCCGCTTTCGGGATGCCGGTGCAGACTCACAAAGAAGTTAGAGCGGTCGTTGACACTGATTGTACCGGCCGGCTTCAGGTGAACCGGAAATTGAAAATGCAGGAGCTCCATCTCCGGATTAAACACCACATTTTCTTTTTCGGCCTGGCCGTCCAGTTTAACATTTACAGCCACATCAGGCATCATATAAACAGCCACTTCTGCCCACTCAAAGCGCATCAGATCAAGCAGAAAAGGGTATTTTCTCTGAAGGTGCAAATAGTCTTTTTCAACAAATGCTATTAGCACTTCGGGCATTCTCCAAATTTGTGGTGATTGCATTGCGCCGCTGCGGTAAAAATCTTTCACCAGACCAGACCATTCCGTTTGCGACAATAGATTTTCTGTCAATGGATAAGCAGACGTAATCGCCTCTTCGGCCACATGAAATACCATTCGGCGATATTGTTCGAGTGCCTCAGGACGAGAAAGTGTGCTTTTGAAAGCTTTCTCCTGCCGGATAGCTTTGGCAAAAGATGATTGCGTTTTGAAGGTTTTAACTGTGGTTTGCATATACCTGAGGTTTTAAGACTTGTTGCTGAATTTTTCTGAGTTGCTGTAATTCATGCTGCATCTCCGGTAGCTCGGGAATATTGAAATCACGCTCCAGGAGAACCGGAACCGGACGACCAATTTGCTGCATAGTAAAAGAGAACAGCTCATAAACCGGATCAATAATAGCCTGTCCATGTGTATCAATAATCAGATCTTCAGATACTTGTTCGTGGCCGGCCATATGAATATAGCGGACCCGCTCGAGCGGTAATGCCGTGATAAAAGCTTCCGGATTATAATGATGGTTAAAGCCATTGACATAGATATTATTTACATCCAGCAATAAATCACAATCGGCTTCCTCTAAAATAGCATTAACAAACTCCAGTTCGCTGAGCTCGGGCGTGATCGCGGTATAATAACTCACTATCTCGATCGCGATACGGCGCTCCAGAATTTCTTGTACTTCCCTGATTCTTGAACTTACATGTTTTACCGCTTCAGCAGTAAAAGGAATCGGGAGCAACTCATACAAATGGGCGTTATCGCATTTGGCAAAACTCAGGTGTTCGGAATAAAGGCTAGCACCGGTTTCGTTGAGAAAGTGCTTGATCTTACGCAGAAAATCATAATCCAATGGATCAGGACTACCTACACTGAGCGACAAGCCGTGTGTAAAAAAAGGATAGCGTTCTAAAGCTTTGTCGAGCAGCTTTTTCCAATAGCCACCAACATCTATCCAGTTTTCGGGTGCCACCTCAATAAAATCAGGAGTGAGCTGGTTCGAAGCCAATAATTCTTCTGCAAAATCACGTCGAAATCCGATGCCGGTCATAGGAATAGTTTTTAGGAATTAAAATGAAAAGAAAAGTGGAGGTGACCGATCGTTTCTGGTCACACTCCTTGGGATAAGTGGTTTAGAAAGTCCCGCATTTACCTTCGCCACATTTGGCTTCAGAGCTTTTGCTTTCTGACTTTTTTTCGGCTTTTTTCTCGGTTTTCTGCTCGGTTTTTAAGTCAGCTTTCTTCTCAGATGATTTTTCAGCTTTCTTTTCGCCTTCGCCACATCTACCTTCACCGCATTTGGCTTCCTTTGTCTTGCTTTCTTTGTTGGCTTCACCGCATTTAGCTTCCTTGGTTTTGCTTTCCTGCGTGGCTTCGCCGCATTTCAACTCGAACTTAAGATCAGGGATGGGTGTAAAAAGCTTGGTGCTTAGTGCCGATCTTACTTCGCTGCCCGAGCCCAATAAATTGGCTGTGAAAGCGTTTTCGGCTTGTACGTTAAGAGCTGCTCCGCCGCTGATCAATGCACCGGCTACTAAGGTCGTTTTGATAAAGTTTTTTTGATTTTTCATTGTTACAGGTTTTTTAATGTTTTGAACGATTTAAGATTAAATTCATTAACCCAGTCGCACGATTTTAAAAAACCTGACAGCATCAACTGAACTTTTCGGTGTCCAGCTTTTCTTTTAACTTATTAATGCGCTGATTATCTGATTCTTGATCAATGGATAATTTTTCTTCTTCAAGTGACTCCAATTCCTTTTGAATCACCTTGTCGAGTAATTCACTTTGCTGTTGATAATTTCGACAGGCATCACAAACACGGGTGTGCATAAAAAGCTGTGCCTTCTCGACAGGGCTTAACGAAAACACAGTTTTCTTCTCAATCAACTCTGTTGCTTTATGGCAAGAGAGCATTAAGGTATTCATTATCTTTTTCATGCTGCAAACCAATTTTGTTCTATACATGCTCGCAACTGAAGTTTTGCCCTATGCAGAATCTGCCAGAAGTTAGCCTGACTGATTCCAAGGTCTTCGCAGATTGCGGGTCCTTTTTGTTCTTGTAAATATTTTAACTTCATAGCCACAGACCATTGTTCGGGCAATTGTTCCATGCAATAAAACAAAATCTGCCGAAACTGTTCGTTATCCAGTAATTCTTCATCTCCAACCGACCAGTTGCCAGGTTTTCTATCTTCGTTCCAGCTTTGATCCTTGCTAAAGAAGAGTCCGAGCATATCAGACTGGTTGTCGCCTGCATCCACAAATTGCATCTTATATTTTTGCCGAAAATGATCCATAATTTTATGCTTTAAAATCGAAAACAGCCAGGCTTTGGGGTTAACTCCTTCAAAGCCATCCAGCGCATGCAGCGCCGCCACAAAAGTATCCTGCACCAAATCTTCGGCTAATAAATGATCGCTGGTACGCTTATGCGCCCAGGCATGCATATGCGAGGCATACTCGCTAACCCAGCTGTTGAGCAGTTTTCGCTTATCGGTGGATTGATCCATAGGTTCAAAAGTACTATTCTTTTGCTGCTCCATAATTATTTAATAACCAATAATTTCCCTTTTGCCCGGATAATTTTTGCTGACGAAACTATTTCGAATACATATAAACCTGCTTCCAGAGAGCCGTCAGGAATTTGAAATTCTCTGCCATTTTGCTCATCCTCCCATATTAAGCGACCATTTAGGTTAAAAATGCGCAATCGCGCTACCTCAAAAGAAGGATTATCAAAAGCTATCGTACCGCCATGAACAAAAGGATGTGGAATCAATTGATAGTTTTTTGCAGAAAAATCAAACACTTTCAGCGATTCAACGAGTGAAAAGCCGAGATTACCCAATTCCAGCTTGTAATAACTGGTGGTATTCAGCAAAGGCAGCGTGTCCCAAAACTCATAAGAAACCGCTGAATAGGGGCTGCCACAAATACCCGCAATCTCACCGATCTGATCGAAATTGATCCCGTCTGCCGAGCGAAAAACACGCACCCCATCACAGGTATTACCGGAAGCGATAACCCAATTCAGGTAAACTTTTCCATTGGTTTCTGCAGCCGAAAAGGCATTCAGATAAGGTAGCTGCTGGGCATGCAAGGATGTGATTCCCTTTACTGAAACCAATGAAAATATCAGGTTAATTAAAATGATAAACCTGAAATCTAAAATACCGCTAAGCGTTTTTGTCATATCCAAATGTATAGTCGTAAACAGACATAAAACCTGACAATCCTTTGCTAAATTTTTAGCCTATAAAACTGCCAATTAATTGCGACTTAAATTATAACGATTGGATTAGGAGATTGTTTTTATACTATCAAAACCATTGTTGTCCGGTAACCTTTAATATAAAACTATGAAACCCCAGATATATCGCGTCCGGGACTTTAATGCATAAGGGGTTTTTTGCGTTCTACCAATATTTTGCCCCTACGGGACAGCCCCGTTAGGGGCGAAATATTGGTAGAACTGATGAATATTAAGTCCCGTCAGACGAAATAAATTTTTACCGGACAACAATGTATCAAAACCTCAAAGGTTTTAAAAACCTATGAGGTTTTAGTAATAAAAAAAGGGGTATGCCGCAATGGCACACCCCTTTTTGGTTTTGAAGTTGTAATAACTTCTATGAATTGTTATCTAACGATTGTCAGACGTTTTGTTACAACACCTTCGGTGGTTTCGATACGAATCATATAAACACCGGCTTCATAAGTGCTGGTATTCAGATCGTGACGTTGCTCACCTTCGATACCGCGGTCGATTACAACCTGACCAACAGCATTCATTACAGTGATGCGATTCATCTGAGCAGATTCAATCACAACATTGTTGGTTGCAGGGTTAGGATAAACGCGGGTATTGTTCAATCCGAATTCATTTGTATTGGTAACGAATACCAGTACAAAGTCGTCCTCCGGATTTTCAAGTGCCATAGCAGGATCAGACTCACAAGTACCATTGGTATAGGTGTAGAAAGCAGTTACCTGATAGTAGTAATCAGTCTGTGCTTCTACATCAGTGTCGAAGTAGCTGTATGCTAAAACGCCTTCTTCAAAAGGAACTGTGCTGAGTAATTCATAGTTTTCGTTATCAAGTGAACGATAAACATTGAATACATCCAATTCACGATCGGCTTGTGCTGCTGAAGCAGGAGCTGCAAACTGTGCACTTGGTTTACCAGTAACCTTCAATGGTTCGGTGTTGTTGCTGTAGTCGTCAACAGGTTTATCCATTGGCAAGGCAGCAGTAGCACCGGCCATCGTAGTAACAAAACCACGGAGGTTCCAGGTGTATGGTAGTGCAAAATCACTCAGGTGTTCCCAAAGCACGCCATCGAGGGTAATCAGGTCGCCGTTAGGCTCATTCTGAGTTGGTCCACAACCGGCAGGATAATTCACGCCATCAGTAGTGTAAACAGCTATCCAGAGTTCCTTGGTTACATCAATGAGTACAGCATCAGTCAATTCTACCTGCTCATATACTTCTATACCCAAGCCACTTAATGGCTGTGAGTGCAGCAGTGTTGCAGCATTGGTACCTTCGTAGATACGCAGCTCATCAGTTGCGCCTGTTCTGTTGTAGATTTCGATCTTTGTGAGCGAAGCTCCATCGTAATCAGCCAACTGAGCAGGATCAAACTTGATGGCCCAGGTAAATGAAGCGGGTCCACCGATACCGTCAACGTTAGTGCCGTCATCATAGTACAACCATTCAGCGATAGCTTCCTGTGGCGAATTCCACTCGAGCATTGATCCCCAGGCTTCTTCAGTCCAGAGATATGCTCCATAGAGTTCTTTAGGAGCATCACATGGGAAGGCAACTTCTACATCAACACATGTTTCGAAGCATGACTCGGCGCCACTTTCGTAAACATAAGTTACGCAATAAGTGTACATACCATATTCAACATCCATATCAACATAGAAGGTATCTGTTACCATTTCAGCGATTAGCATACCATCGCGATAGACGTTGGCGCCAAGCAATTCGCCTGGATCGAAGTTTCCTCCGCCGCCTCCGCCGCCACCGCCGGAGTTGTCGATAAGTTCGTAACCGAAGGCTAAGTCAGGAGTACCCTGAGCTGTTCCACCAAGGATTACTTTATCAGTAACGAGATCTTCAACAATATAGAGACCACCAGCGATAACATCGCCAAGATCGGTACTTACACTGTGTGAAACACCGGTCATAGCGCCAGCTGCAATATCATATTGCTCAACCTGACAACCACCACCAGTAACAGTACCTGTAAAGAACCACAAGAATGGACCACCATCACTGAAGTTGTCATAGGCTGCACCATACATGCTAGGCATGCCAGACAGGCTATTCAGTGTTGCTCCGGTTTCGTCGAAGAGCACCATATCAGTTGACCAGTTATTGCCCCAGAATGCATCATTATCAGCATCGTAAGCAATAGCGCGAACTGCAGTAGGAGCTGTAAAGCTTGAAACGAGTGTCTGGGTATTGAAGTCCATCTTATATACGGTAGTTGCAGCAGCAGCACCATACATATAGGTTCCGTCAAATGCCAGGTCTCTCAGGCCTGTAACACCAGGAATTGTGAATGTTTCGATGAAGTTTCCATCCATATCGAATTTCACAATTTCGCCACCAGCCCATTTGGTTGCATAGATAAATTCACCATCAGATTCGGCACCGGCAAGGCCAGTTAAACCAGAAGGTGTATCCATATCAAAGTCATACAGCAGATCCCACATTTCGCGGCTCATTTCAACTGTTCTGATATCAGCATCAGCGTCAGTTTCTGAGTTAAGTTGACGTGCAACGGCTGTGTTATTGCCATCACGTGCGTACATATCGCGGTTTGCAGAATTACTCTTACGGATCAGGCTTTCGGTATCGAAGGCCAGTGTTCTGCTTGCAGATGAAACAACGATGTTATCCACAAAGAAGATATACCATAATCCGGCATTGTCACCATCGATTGCCTGGAAGGCAAGATGTACATCTTGTCCTGCATAGCTACTCAGATCAACATCATAAGGGAAGTCGTAATAATTCCAGCCACCACTTAAGGTTGAAGCATCCCACAAGACGGTCCAGGTAGAACCACCATCAGTAGAAATCTTCACATAGTAGTGATCAAGGTAAGTACTACCCTGGTAAACCACACTCCAGAAGCTCAATTCAGCATCCGCTGGAACATTAAATTCAGGTGTGATCAACCACTCATCCTGGTGACCATAATCCCACCATAATCCGGCGTGATAGGTACCAAATGGAGTGAAATCAGCACTGATGTAATCGTTTACTGTCCAGTAGGATGGAGTAGCTCCACCGGTAGCGGTATTGGTCTGTTCAACCATCCAGTCTGCAGGAAGTGATCCGCCTTCGAAGTCTTCTTCGATTGCATCACCGCCCGGAGGTGGTGGAGGAGGTGCAGCACCCCAGGTAAGGGTTACATCTTGTCCGCTAGCAGAACCAGCAAGGTTTTCGGGACCAGGGAAGTTTTCACAACCGTAGTATGTCCATAGATAGCTCATCTTAGGCGACATGCCATTGGAGTAAACAGCTGCAACTTCTGCCAGGTATTCTTCACCTTCAACAAGACCTAAACCTTCAATATCATATTGATAGTAGGTTTCTTCTGTATCAGTAATGAAAGTACCCTCGTGCCAAACTTTGTAGTACTCAAGCTCACGGGTTCCGGGAGTGTAGAGCATTACGTTGTCAATATTCCACCAGTTCACGTTCCATGCTTGTCCATCGAATACGAAGGCAATCTGGAATTCTTCTGCGCCTACACCGTGATCAGAAGTCAGGGTAGTTACAAAGTTATTGGCAGGAATATCAGCTGAAGGATTCCATTCTTCAACAAGGTATTCTTCACCATCAGCAATGGTTACAACTGAAATGGTATAAGCACCACTAAAGTGATCAACAAAATGATCAAAGCTCAGTTCAATTTCAGTCTGAGTCAATGTGCTCATCATAGGTGAAGTAAAGTAGAATCTGTTGAGTGTATTCGGACTCCAGTAGAAACGTACTTCTGGTGTTTCGCCTCCTGCAAGGTTGGTTTGGCTCAATTGCCAGTTACCGGTAGCAGGTGTAGCTGTCCAGTTGTCGATACCTTCGGAGAAGTCGTCCATAAATGGTTCGAAAGGAATCACACCGCCGCTGCTCCATGTTGCAAAACCAGTTGGTGTTACATAGAGGTCAGAGACAGGGAGTAACAATTCTTCCAGTGTCCAGACGAAGGCTTCAGGTCCATCGATGAGATAATCAACAATTTCGATAGGATTGAAACCATTCTTCTCAACATAGATGTCATAAACACCTTTGCGGAATTCTTCCCACATAAAGTATCCTGTTTCATCAAGGGTAACCTCATAAACCAAACCTAAATCAGGCTCTGAAGTGTTTGTAAACATCACGTTCGTACCATCAGGCAGGTCGCCGCTATTGGTTGAAACATCAACACTAACGGTGGTAACCATGTCTTTGTCGAGGCAGTTAGAGAAGACAACTTCTGAGTTATTATCTTCGTCATAAACGGCAACAACACCCCATTTGTAAACGCCGGCTTCTACACTACCCCAGGTATTGTCGTTGAACAAAGTGTCCAAAGTAAGACCAAGGAATTCAAGATCACCGGTTTCACAAGTTGTGCGCCATACTTCATAACCGAAGAGTTCGCGTTCGGGAGCTTCTGTATTGCTCAATACAGGTGCACCACTGCGCGTTACTTCGTCAGTAATGGCTACATTGTCAACCGCCCAGTACCATGCCCAGCTGCCATTATCGAAATAATGGAAACGTACCTGGAACTCTTCGTTGGCATAAGCGCTAACATCAATCGACTGTTGGTTAGGATTATTCCATGCACCAGCAGTAGCAGTTTGGTTGAGAACAGTTACCCAATCAGTTCCATCATATACATCAACAGCACCATATGATCCTGTGCCAAGGTGACGATAATATTGATCGAATGTGAGGTAGAGTGTTTCAACAGTAGCTGCATTTATCACAGGTGTATAAAGCATTTCATCGAGTACAGGTCCGATACCTGCTCCATCAGAATCAACAAATGCCATTGGTGTTCCATCGAGTGTGCTGCCACTATAGCTAGCAACACCTTCCCATGTATCTGCTGTTGAACCTCCATCTTCTACAGTCCAATCAGCCGGAATTCCGCTGTCGAATGTTTCCATGATAGGCTCGAATGGTGCAAAGAAAGGATTATGCCATGTAATCAAGACGTTATCGTCGGTGATTTCTTCAGCAACAACAAGTATTGGAGGATAGGGGAATTCCATCAGTTCGAAGTCGTTGGTTACCGTTGCATTCAAAGCAATTGCAACATCTTCGAGCATCTCTGAAGTATAACCCATAGCACTTACGGTATAATCATAAGTACCGGCAATAACGCTGCCTTCGTAAGCACCTGTTGCATCAGTAAAGAATTCGAACGTCATGTCCGGATCGTCCACATTAACAAGCATTACAGAAGCCCCTTCGATAGGATCGCCACCGAGGTAAGCAGCCTGCATTACCATACCGTCAACGCCTGCATTTCCGTCGATTTCGATCTCGTCGGAGCAGGTTACGCCCTGGCAAGTTTCGGCACCACTGTCATAGATATAGGTTACACAATAAGTGTACAGTCCAAACTCGAGGTCTTCGTCCAGGAACATATCAACCACTTCTGTAGTGAAGTCGAGTTCAACATATTCTTCACCATTGCGATAGATTCTCAAAGCTGAGATCGTATCCAAAGCAGCAGCATCTACGTTAGTCCATTCGAGCATAATGTCGAGTGTACCTTCTACCTGTGCAGCAGCAAAAGCAGTTGGAGCACCATAATCACCACAAGGAACATAAATGAAATCTTTCTCTGTGGTGGTTGACTGACCTGTTGTGAAAACAGCAGCAACACCAGCAGTGTAGGTTTCATAAGGAGTGAGAGTAGCTACATCGAATTGATATTCGCTATCGGCAGTTTCAGCTACAAGCTGGCCATCGAGGAACACCTTATAGGTATCAAATGATTTAACTGAAGCAGCTGATCTTGTCATATCACCAACCAATACATCGTCAATGGCAACACCTTCGCGGGTCACTGAGCCATCTGATTGGAAACGGAACCGCAGCCATACATTTGGTAAACCAGCCAAATCTGGCATCATAGCTTCAAACAATTGGTATTCTGTATCGGAATCTCCAGACCATTTTGGAGGTGCTAATGGACCAAACGAACTTGTGTTATTATAGAAGTCTTCACCTTCAAGCTTCGTCCATGTTGTACCATCATCGATAGAATACTCCATAATCATACCATCCCAATTATTTTCAGTTTGCAAAAGCAGCTGCATTGAGATATATGGATTAACAGCAGCACTAAAATCAAACTGACGCATCAGATAGATGTTCTGATTTGAGGAATAATTAGCTGTAAGGCCTGTAGCCCAAACATTTGTACCACTGAAAGCGTGATCAAGGTCTCCGTTAGCAGGAACACCCCATCCCCAGATGTCGGTACCAGCTATACTTCCACTTTCCCATCCACCGTTATCGGCTTCAAAATCAGAGAAGTATTCTTCAAAACCACCACCTGTGCCACCTTCCCAGGTTGCAAAAGCCGTTGGTGTTACATAAAGACCAGCCGGAGCAGCCAATATTTCTTCGAGCAACCATTCAAATGATGATTCGTCAAAGATTTCAACACCGGTTTCTGTTATAGTACCATAGCCAAGTTTAGCCACTTCGATGTCATAAACACCTCTACGGAACTCGTCCCATGCGAATAAACCAGAATTGTCAAGTGTGGTTTCGTAAACCAGTTCCAAAGCAGGTTCTGAAGTGTTTGTGAAGGTAACAGTAGTTCCACCAGGAGCTTCACCCGAATTGAGCGTTACAGCCACGTCAACCATTGTTAACATATTCTTATCCAATGTATTGGAATAAGCTGGTGCTGAAGTTTGGCCCGCTTCATAATTCACGGTAACCGCCCAGCGATAAACACCCCATTCCATGATTTCCCAATCAAAATCAACAAAGTTTTGCTGTGAAGTATTACCTACCTCGACCAAAGCTTCAGGTTGGTAAACTTTTTCACGCCAAACAGTGTAGTCAATTATTCCTCTGTCAGCAGTGCCTGAATTTTCTGTTTTAGTTTTCCAGACAGGATGCGGAACAAATGTAGGATAGTTGCGAATCATAGTAAGGTCTCCAGTACCAATCTTACCCTGTGGCGCTTCAGGTGCAGCAAAGGATAAAACAGCATTTTCAACGCCATACGCTCTGATCATATAGTTTACCTCGAATCCAAAATCACCAATGTCAGAAAAAGCCCCACTTGTATAATCCCCAGTAAAAAACTGTGTTCCGGGAACAAACTCATAAGGCTCACCTACACCATCATCAGTGCCAATACCAAGAAATCCGTTATAGGCAGCACCTATGAAAAATCCACCTGTTGCTTCAATTGGAGCAGGCAATACGTGTGTATTCCAAACGCCATCAACATTAGTTACAGATTCTGTATATAATACATTTGAACCATCGGGCGTACCGTCTTCATTTAAACCAAGAATGTATAACTGAATGGTAGCATGAGGTCCGCCACCTGTGGGGGCATCACTAAGCATCCAGCTAAGCTCTTGAAGTGTAGCATCTACAGCATGAGCAGACCCCAAAACTGTGTTAAGAGTTCCTGTACCTGATCCAAGCTGCGCAACACGTACGCCATCATCATAGCGGAAAGTAACCGGCTGTGGAGGTTCAGGGCCTGATCCATCCCAGGAAATCTGGACTGCATCTTCTGAAAGCTCAAAAGCGGTAACCTCGCCAACAGGTAATGGAACTTCCATCATATAAAAGTCGTTACTTGTTGTTGTACTGTGAGCAACTACAATTCCTACGAGGTTTTGTGATGTATATCCATCAGCTGTAACATTGACATCATAAGTGCCGGCATAAGCCAATGTTGAATACTCACCATCAGCATTAGTAGTCATTACATAAGTGCCTTCAGGACCCTGAACGCGCACAGAAGCACCTTCGATAGGATCACCTGAAAGGAAATCATAAACTACACCATCAGCCGTACCAACACCTTTTGTAGTAACGTTTTCAGTATTAGATGCTGGTGATTCACCCTCATCAAATACTGCAGTTACGTAATAAGCAAAAGTAGTATTACGTGCAAGACCAAGGTCAGTAAAGGTTTCTCCAATAACAGGATCAGTGTTGATTTTAATCGCGTCACGATAGATGTTGTATCCAATCAAAGCACGATTGAGCGGACTGGTCCATTCCAGTGTAGCGCTTACCGTAGTAGATGACTCACCGGGATCATTAACCGTTGCTTCCAAATCAGCAGGCGGTGTGATTGCCGTTGTGAATCCCCAGATAGGACCATTGGTTGTGCCATTGTTATTGCGCACGTTTACCTGCCAGAAATATTGCAAGTTTGGCTGTGTATTAGTCAAAGTATACATTTCTGCCAGATCAGCTGTCCAATCAACAACAACTGTTGCAGGAGGATACGTAGTTCCAAGGATCAACTGATACTCCAGTGTATTAGCACCAAAAGCCCATTCCAAATCATCACCATTGATAATGCCGGTAGCGCCATCAATAGGAGCAACATTGGTTACGGCATCAGGATCAGGCATGACCATATCCGTAATATCAAGCGTGAAATCAGCGCCAGTAGTACTTACAACCAGATAGTAAACACCTTCGAAGAGTTCGAGACCGGTTGCAGAAGTTGTAGCGCTGTATAGCTCATTGTCCATATCAGGACCACCTACACCTTCAAAGTCTGCAGGGTAAAGTGCCATTTTAGCATCTGTTCCTGTTAACGAAACGTCAACAACAACATCGCCTGCATCAATATCTATCATATATACTACATCCCATCCATCGTCAGTTGCACCAGGAAGATCGTAGTTATCCACAAAGCTGCCCATAGCCACATTATCTGGGAAGGTAACAGCATTTGCATCAAAAGCCATTTCCCAAACATCACCAGCAACTGGTGTGTAGGCGTTTCCAGAATAATCCGCTGTTAAAACAGCACGACTACCAAAGAACATAGCAAATGAACCACTAAATGGACCATCAGCAACAGGCGCTTCGCCATTGGTAACACCGAAATCAAATGTAGTTTCACCAGAAGCCAGTGTATAAGGCAATTGAGGAGTAACTACTTGAAGGTAACCACCAAAGTTATCGTCAATATCAGCCTCAGTGATTTCAAAATCTCCAGCGCCGGGATTATTAACGATTTCAAAAGCTGCCGGTTTCATCCAGGCACCAATCGGGCGATCGCCCATATCCAGGGTAGCGTTGACAATTTGCAGGCCTGGAGGAGCCATACTTGCATCAACTGTAACCAAGTCAACTACGTTAGCTCTTCCCCAATTATTAACACCCTCAAAAGCAACTTGATAGGTATCTGAAAGATTGGGCAGGTCTATTGTAATTTCAGTCCATGATGATACATTAAATGGATAACTGGCTAGCTGTACCCATGGATCAGTATCACTTATCCTATAGTAAACATTTGTGATATTTTGATCACCCCACCAGTCCTCTTGTGCATAAAAGAAATTTAGAGAGGCAGAGACATATCCGGTAAAATCAATAACTGGACTAACCAGTTTTGTGATAGGGGTTGAACTTCCCGAGCTAGAAACAAACCGAGCGTTTAAAGTTCCCTCATAGGCTGTTGTAACTGTACCACCAGATGATCCTGTGGCAAAAGTCCATGAGCCGGCTCCAGCTTCCTGAATCTGTGTCCAGTCAGCTCGGGTCGTAGAAGCAACTTCGAAAGTTTCAACAAACGGAAATGTTGTAATAGCTGAAGCAGAACGAGTTCCTTCATTGGGAACAGCCACAGCATCAGAAGAAGGACCATGGTTTCGCTCTTCTGCCATTTTCATTTGCACTATTTGTTCTTCACTCAACTGAGTGTAATCAAAAGCGCCAGATGACTGGGCAAAAGCCGTCCATGACCACATGGCAATCAGCATAAAGCTCAAAAGCCATCGTGAATAAGTAGGAATACTTTTCATAATGATAAAAAATTGGTTAATAATTAGAAAAATTGGTCCATAATGAGGTGCTAAGGTATAAAGCTTTTTTTATTCTACGCAAGTTTTTATTAACTTTTTTTTAAGTTATTTTAACAAAATAAATATTAAGGCAATAAAAAAGCCTGTTGACGGGCTGTCAACAGGCAATAAAAACAAATGAGACCGCATAATGCAGTCTCATTTGTTTTATCGAAATAAAATTCGATTTATGAAATTAGCGTACGATACTCATCCGTTTGGTTACCATACCGTTTTCGGTATTGATGCGAACCATGTAAACACCTGATTCGAGTGAAGCAGTGTTCAGCTGAGTTTTTGCAGCATCAACTTCGATGTCATAAACAACTTGTCCAACAGCATTGATCACAGTAACGCGATTAATACCAGTAGCTTCGATGTTTACCATATCGCTGGCAGGGTTCGGGAACAAACGAGCTTCGGCAGCACCGGTTTCATTTATATTTGTTATGAAAACATAAACGAAATCATCTTCAGGATTTTCCAGAGCCATTGCTGGTTCTGATTCACAGCTTCCACCTTCGTAAGTGTAAGCAGCAGTTACCTGATAATAATATTCGCCAATGGCTGCGTCAGTGTCGTAGTATCCAAATTCAGATACACCTTCTTCGAAAGGAACAGTAGCAATCAGGCTATAATCTGCTCCGTTTTCGCTACGATATACGTTAAATACATCGAGTTCGCGGTTGCGGGTGATATCCAGAACAGCATTTTCGCCGGCACCTTCGCCAGAAACTGCAAGTGCAGCTTGGTCGTCGCTGTTGTATTTGTCAACAGGAATTTCCATTGGTATTGCTGCCATAGTTCCAGCTGCAGTAGTTACGAAACCACGCAGGTTCCAGGTATAAGCAAGACCAAGATCATTCAAATGTTCCCAAAGTACACCGTCAAGTGTAATCAGGTCACTATTTGGGTTGCCTGTATAGTCACCACAACCAGCAGGATAACTCACACCATCAGTAGTGTAAACAGCAATCCAGAGTTCTTTGGTAACGTCGATCAATACAGCGTCGGTAAGTTCAACTTCTTCCCATGTTTCAATTCCCAGACCACTGAGGGTTTGTGTATGAAGCAGGGTAGCAGCATTGGTACCTTCATAAATGCGTAGTTCGTTTGAAGAAGCTACACGGTTATATATCTCAATTTTGGTGAGTGATGCGCCATCAAATTCTGCCAGCTGTGCCGGGTCGAATTTAATAGCCCAGGTGAAGGTAGCAGGACCACCAATACCATCAACATTTACACCGTCGTCGTAGAATAACCATTCAGCAATAGCATCCTGTGGAGAATTCCACGCGATCATCGCACCAAAGGCTTCTTCAGTCCAGAGGTATTCGCCAGTGAGGTCTTTCGGAGCATCACAAGGATAAACAACCTCAACATCAATGCAGTTACCAGCACATGATTCAGCGCCACTTTCGTAAACGAAAGTTACACAGTATTCGTGCATGCCATAAGCTACATCTTCGTCAACGTAGATTTCGTCAGTAACCATTTCAGCAATCAGTTCGCCATCGCGATAAACATTCGCACCAAGCAGTTCGCCTGTTTCGAAGTCTCCGCCACCGCCACCACCGCCGGTGGAGTTGTCGATGAGTTCATAACCAAAGGCTAAGTCAGGAGTACCCTGAGCTGTTCCACCAAGAATCACTTTCTCAGTATCGAGATCTTCATAGATATAAAGACCACCAGCGATATAGTCACCAAGATCGGCACTTACGCTATGAGAAACACCAGTTAATGCACCAGCAGCAATATCATATTGCTCAACCTGACAGCCAGCACCGGTAGTAGTTCCTGTGAAGAACCACAAGAATGGTCCGTCTTCGCTGAAGTTATCGTAAGCAGCACCATACATGCTTGGAGGAGCTACAATAGTGTTTAATGTTGCTCCGGTTCTGTCGAACAATACCATGTCTGTTGCAAAGTTATTACCCCAGAAAGCATCATTTACATCATCGTATGCAATTGCACGTACGGCTGTAGGTGCAGTGATGGTTCCAACTAAGGTCTTATTTGTAAAGTCCATTTGGAATACTGTTGTTGAAGCAGCAGCTCCATACATATAAGTACCGTCAAATGCCATATCCCTTACAGAAGATACTCCAGGAATTTGGAATGTCTCTACATATGTACCATCCATTGTAAACTTAACAATGTCGCTACTAGAAGACCATTTGGTTGCATAGATAAATTCACCATCAGTTTCAGCACCGGCAAGACCAGTTAAACCAGAAGGTGTATCAATGTCGA
Organism: Patescibacteria group bacterium; assembly: GCA_018830865.1. Lineage (GTDB taxonomy): Bacteria > Patescibacteriota > Patescibacteriia > 2-12-FULL-60-25 > 2-12-FULL-60-25 > JAHJRN01. The sequence goes on from JAHJRN010000069.1 coordinate 25,197, forward strand.
AGCTGTATTCAAGATCCCACATTTCGCGACGAACAACACGTTTGTCTGTTGCAACGTCATTTGATTCAGCATAAATATTATTTGAAGCAGCAACCTGAGTCACAACTTTTTCAATATTCTCAGAACCAATACCTTCGGCAAGTGGCTGTGCACGCTGTGTAGCAGGACCAACATAAACATTATCCAAGAAGATTGCTGCACCATCATTGAAGTTATCAGCAACGGTTTCGCGGAATGCCAGGTAATAAGGTGTACCAGCATCAACAAAATCTTCAAGGTCATAAGTATAAAGTTCCCATTCAACACTGCTTCCAGTACCAAAGTCGATGTCGTCAACAACGATGTCGAAGTCACCGGTAGAAGTTTGTGAAGCGGTTGAAATCAGGATTTGAACGTTGTCAGCGTAAGCATCTGGCCAGTAGCGCAGGTAGAATGAAATCATTTCACCGGCAGCAGCAGTCAGCTGTGGAGTTACAAGCCACATATCGTTAGCGCTTGCTCCGCCACCTTCCCAGCTTGCATAAGCCATAGATGATCCACCATCAGGTGCAGCAGTAGCTTCTCCACCAGTCCAACCTGGAACAGGAGTAGTACCAACAGCTAAAGCAGACCAACCAGTACCACCATCAGGACTGAGTTTTGCCCAATCAGCAGGTGGGAATGCGCCTTCGAAGCCTTCTTCAAAAGCTTCTCCCGGAGGAGGTGGAGGTGTAGAACCGCCCCATGTAAGGGTAACTTCTTGTCCGTCAACTTCGCCAGCGAGGTTTTCAGGGCCAGGATAGTTTTCACAGCTGTAATAAGTCCAGGTATAGCTCATCTTTTCCGACATGCCATTGGAGTAGATAGCAGCTACTTCTGAGAAGTATTCTTCGCCTTCTACCAAGCCGTCAACATCATACTGATAGAATGTGTTTTCGGTGTCAGCAATGAAATTGCCATCCAACCAAACTTTGTAGTATTGTAATGCGCGCTCTGATTCGTCAGTTTCAGTAACAACAACATTATCAATTGCCCAGTACCAGTTCCAGCCTGGTGAGAAGTAATGAAAACGAATCTGGAAGGTTTCGTTCATATACTCAGTAACATCCAAAACCTGGTTGTTAGGAGCATCCCATGCACCAGCATCAGCAGTTTGATTGAGCACTGTTACCCAGTCGCTACCATCAAATACTTCAACTTTAGCATATTCGGATGATGAAAGGTTATTGTAATACTGATCGAAATGCAGGAACAGTTGTTCTGCAGTTGAAGCATCAATTACAGGAGAAATCAGGATTTCGTCCATGGTGCTGCCGATACCGGCTTCATCAGAATCAACATAGGCAAATGGCGTTCCATCAAGTGAAGCACCAGCAGATTGTGGGTTGCCGGCAGGAGTTTCCATATACCAGGTGTCGGCTGTTGAGCCGCCAGGGATAATCGTCCAGGTTTCAGGAATACCTTCGTCAAAGTTTTCTGCAAAGCCTTCGAAAGGAACAATACCACCCTGACGCCATGTTGCAAAAGCTGTAGGTGTTACATACAGATCGCCAACAGGATAGAGCAGTTCGTTCAGAATCCATACGAAATCCTGAGCTTCCTGGATATCAACACCAGTAAGTTCAACGGTTTCAAAGCCGCGAAGCTCAACAAAGATATCATAGGTTCCTTTGCGGAATTCGTCCCATGCATAGTAACCAGTTTCGTCCAGTTCAACCTCGTAAACGAGTTCGAGACCTGGCTCTGATGTATTGGTGAAGGTTACGTCAGTTCCTTCAGGGCTATCGCCACTGTTGGTACTAACAGAAACACTTACCTGAGTGATCATGTCTTTATCCAGACAGTTGGAGAAGGTAACTTCGGCCTGATTGAGGTCGTATTCAGCTACAACACCCCATTTGTAAACGCCCGATTCAACACCACCCCAGGTATTGTCAGTAAATTGCTGATCAACAGTGAATCCAAGGAACTGAAGTTCGCCAGTTTCACAAGTTGTGCGATAAATGCTATATCCGGTCAATTCGCGGCTTGAAGCAGTTTCCATTGCAGCCATTTTGGCGTCAACGGCTTCTGTTGTCATGCCAGCAGTTTTGAAAGGAACAGCAGTGCTGTTGCCAGCCAGAACAGGCTCGGTATAAGCAGCTCTTGTTTCTGTATTGGTAACGGTTACATCATCAATTTTGATGAAATACATATCCGTTACATCAGCATGCTGGAAGGCAATGTAGATGGTCTGTCCTGCATAAGCAGAAAGATCCAATGTTACTTCGCCCCATGCAGCAGGAGAAACAGCATCGTGAAGGGTTTCAGTAAAGTCGGCAACTGCATTACCAGTTGTAGAAACTTTCACATAATATTGCTCATCAGACCAATCAGCATCCTGTGCAGCAACCCAGAATTTAAGTTCTGAAGCAGCCGTGATGTCCATAGCAGGCGTAACGAGCCAGTTATTAGGAGTAAGTGCACCTACAGTATTGAGGTAAGAAGCGCTGGTCATGCAATACAAACCATCATGTGCTTCAAAGATATCAAATTCGATAGCTGTATTTTCCCAATTGTAAGTATCACCATCTTCGTCGTAAGTAACCCAACCAGTTGGCAAAGTACCGGCTTCAAATCCTTCGAAGAAATCTTCGGTTGATCCGCCGCCACCTGTGCCGCTCCAGTTCAATTGAACAACATCATCAGAAAGTTCTGTTGCAACAACCGGTCCTGCAGGATAAGGGAATTCGAGTAAAGCAAAGTCGTTAGTAACAGTTTCGCCAAAAGCAACTGCAATACCTTCAATAGTTTGCGATTCGTAAGTGTTAGCACTTGCTGTAACGGTATAGGTTCCTTCAACTACTTCACCGGCGTATAAACCAGCAGCATCAGTAGTAAAGTCGAAACTGTAATCGTCATTGGCAAAAGTTACGGTAGCACCTTCGATAGCAGCATCACCAACGAAAGCAGTAACTGTTCCATCAACATATCCACCACCTGTGATTACAACATCTTCAGAGCAAGTAACACCCTGACAGGTTTCAGCGCCACTGTCGTAGATATAGGTAACGCAATAATTGTAAGTTCCGAATTCGAGTTCTTCGTCCAGGAAGCTTTCAACAGCTTCGGTGGTGAAGTCAAGTTCGGCATAAACTTCGCCATTGCGATAGATGCGTGCAGCAGCAATAGTATCCAGTGCATCGGCATCAACATTTGTCCAAGTGAGTTCGATGTCCAGTGTTCCAACTAGCTGTGCAGCAGCGAAATCAGCAGGAACATCATAATTATCACAGGCTACATAAGTCCAGTTGAAAGCAGCGCGGTCAGACTGACCAGTTGTGTAAACAGCTGCAACTTCAGCAAGATAGGTTTCACCATCAACGAGGGTTTCACCAAATGTAGTTCCATATTGATATTCTTCTTCAGTAAGTTCTCCAAGGAGTACTTCATCAAGGAAGAGCTTGTAAGTAGCAAATTCACGTGTAGAAGCTGGAACGTCTGTAATAACAAAATTGTCAATTGCCCAGTACCACGCGTATACATTATTGTCATCATAATGGAAACGCACCTGAAAATCTTCATTTGCATAAGCTGTTACATCTAGTACTTTATGATCTGGAGCACTCCAGTCACCAGCATCAGCTGTCTGGTTAAGAACAACAACCCAATCTGTACCATCAAATACTTCAACATTAGCAAAGTCAGTTGAAATATTATTGAAATACTGATCAAATTCAAGATATAATGCGCTTGCAATAGAAGCATCAACAACTGATGAAGTCATATAGCCATCAACTCTTACACCTGATCCGGCTCCGTCAGAATCAATCAGCATGAAAGGGGTGTTATCAAGCGTCTCATCTCCGGACCAGCTATCATAAAACTCAACCCATTGCCAATTATCAGCAACATCTGAGTTGGGTCCAAGTTCGATAGTCCAATCAGCAGGCATTCCACTGTTAAAGTCCTGCATCACTGGCTCAAAAGCACCAGCAACGCCAGCATCCCATGTTGCAAAACCAGTTGGCGTTACATACAGGTTAGCTGGAACAGCAAGGATTTCTTCTAACAACCACTCAAAAGAAGTGACGTCAAAAATATCCTGTGTTTCAGTGATGGAAGCAAAACCATTTTTAACCACTTCGATGTCATAAGTTCCTTTACGGAAAGCATCCCAGGTATATTCGCCACTTTCACCTAATACGATAGCGTATTCCAGGTTTAATGCCGGTTCGCTGATGTTGGTGAAAGAAACAACAGCGCCACCAGGACTATCAGCTGAATTTGTTGCAACAGTTACGTCAACAACAGTATTCATGTCTTTGTCGAGGCTGTTTGAAGCAACGAGATCAGAACCGTTGAGGTCGTAAACGGCTTTTACATACCATTTGTAAACTCCCCAATCCTGTACACCCCAGTCGAAATCAACGAAATTAAACTGGCTGGTAGTACCAACGAGTTCCATTGTACCGGGCAGGTACTCTTTTTCGCGATAGATTTCGAATTCAACCAAAGCGCGGTCGCTCAGTTCATTTCCTGAAGCAGTGAAATTATTTTCTACAATAAATTCGCTCCACATTTTTTCGATATCCTGGGCATTCATGCCTTTGGTATCGAAAGGATATTGCTGAGGAACAAAGTTTGCAGCATCCCATCCCCATTCGAGGAGAACGCGATCGTCATCCATTTCAACAGCAACAACGAAATCAACAGGGAAAGCTGTTTCGAGCAGTTCGAAATCTTCAGTAGTCGCAGCGTCATAAGTTACAACAACGCCTTCAAGTGTAGCGTTGATATAACCATCCATTGAAACAGTAAGGTCATATTCACCGGCTAACAGGTCGAGCGTGTAATCACCAGCTGCATCAGTAGTTGCAGTGTAAGTTTGCTCTACACCAAATTCGTCTAACCCTTCGATAGCAACAGTAGCACCTTCGATATCAAAACCAGTTACCATATCTGTAACATTACCATTCAGTGTACCTTCGCCGGTAACCTGAACAGTAAAAGGAGCAGAATGAGCTGATTCACCTTCGTCAAAAATAGAAGTTACAGTATATTCATATCCTGTCATATTGTATGCAGGAGTTTCGTCGGTATAAGAAGCTTCGGTAAGCATTGCAGCATTTTGCTTTACGCCATCGCGGAAGATATTGTATCCGAGGAATGCACGGTCAACAGGACTTTCCCAGGTCAAAACTACATCTTCGCCTTCATAAACTTCAGCATCAGCTGTAAGATCAGATGGGGGAGTTAAAGTAGTCGTGAAGCCCCAGATATCGCCCATAGTTGGGTTAGCATTGTTATTGTTCTTTGTATTTACCTGCCAGAAATACTGTAGATTAGGCTCAAGATTTGACAATTCAAAAGTTGTAGCCAAATCATCAGTCCAGTCAACAACAACAGTTGCAGGAGGATAAGTGGTTCCAATAACAACTTGGTATTCAAGTGTATTGTTACCAAAAGTCCACTCAAGCATTGTTCCGTTAATTACATCAACAGCACCATCAGCAGGAGCAACATAGGTTGCAGCTTCAGCATCAGGCATTACAGATGTAGTTACATCTAAATCGTAAGCAGCACCAGTTGTGCTGACTACCAGGTAATAATCACCGGCAAAAAGCTGCATATCTGTTGCAGCAGTTCCGGCAGCATAAAGCTCGTTGCCATCGGCAGGACCTTCATTAAGGCCAAAAGGCGCATAAACGGCCATTTTAGCATCAGCACCCGTCAGGTTTACTGAAACCAATTGGTCAGTAGCCAGTGTAAAAGCATATACTGCGTCAAAACCATCGGCAGTAGCGCCAGCCAGTAGATAATTGTCTTTAAAATCTACGGTTGAAACAGCGGCAGCATTGAATGGGAAAGCAGCGATTTCGAAAGGATTTTCGAAAACATCGCCCTGAACCGGCACATAGGCATTTGCCTGAAGTGGCGCAACAGTTACATCACGGTTAAAGCCCCATTGTGCTACAAAGTCGCCCTCTAAAAGGCCGGCTGTTGCTGTACCGTTAGTGTTTACGTAAACCTCAACAGCTTCACCCGGTTGAATTGTCATCGGGAAATTTGCTGCATCAAGGCCAAAAAAGGCCGGTGCATCAAGCTCCGCTGTATTTAAGGTTATTACATCGGTGGATGTGTTGGTAAGCGTAAAGGCTTCCGAACGCATCCATGCCTCAATTGGGCGTTCGCCTAAATCCAGATTGGCAGGCGAAATTTCCAATTTTTGAGCAGTGAGCTGAGTGCCAAACAGCATGATAGCCGCGGCAAACAGCAAAAACCATCGTTGGATGGTAGTTTTTCTGTTCATAATTAAAATTGATTTAATGAATAAATAAAATAGTGAATAAAACGAAACGACCACACCCATGAGCCGGCAGGCAGCTCTTGAAGCGCGGTCGCTAAAGTTTCCGAATGAAATATAAGAATTGATAAAAAACTCCATATTTTAGTTTTAAATAAACAATTAATGACATCAGCCAAAACGAAAATCACATAATGATTTCCTTTTGCGTTAATGTCGCAATTTGTTTTTTCAAGAAAATTGGAGTCGTAATATCTCTTTGGTTATAGCTAAGACAAAAAAGAGGCTTATTACCCCTACCCGACAAAATAAAAAATCCCAATAAAATCAAGGGTTATAGAAGCATTTTCAACCTTATGAGAACAGAACGTTCTTCTAATTAAGCGGTTATACAGCTATTTGTCGAACAAAAAAACTATTCAAATAAACAAAAAAAAACTCAGGCTACCCCTAAAGGGCAGCCTGAGTTGTATAATATCAAGATAGTTACCTATCTCGTTTTTTACGTATTAGCGTACAATACTCATACGTTTGGTAACCATACCGTTTTCGGTATTGATACGAACCATATAAACACCTGATTCAAGTGAAGCAGTGTTCAGCTGAGTTTTTGCAGCATCAACTTCGATGTCGTAAACAACTTGTCCAACAGCATTGATCACAGTGATGCGATTAATACCGGCAGCTTCAACGTTTACCATATCAGTAGCAGGGTTCGGGTACAGACGGGCTTCGGCAGCACCGGTTTCATTTGTATTGGTAACGAATATCATTACAAAGTCATCTTCCGGATTTTCAAGCGCGAAAGCAGGATCTGATTCGCATTCTGTTCCATCGTCATAGGTATGAAGCGCTGTTACCTGATAGTAATAAGTAACCTGAGCATCAGTATCTGTATCGAAATATTCATAAGAAGTAGTTCCTGCATCGTAAGGAACAGTGGTCAGCAAGCTGTAATCTGTTCCATTATCGCTGCGATATACATTGAATACTGAGAGTTCGCGTGTGCTGTTGCTTTCCAAAACAGGGTTTTCACCTGTTCCCTGGCCAGAAACAGTCAGTTCAGCGCGATCGTCGTTACTATAAGTATCTGCTGGTGTGTCCATTGGCAAGGCTGCTGTTACTCCGGCCATTGTAGTTACAAAACCACGCAGGTTCCAGGTATAAGGCAGTGCAAAGTCGCTCAGGTGTTCCCATAGTACGCCGTCCAAAGTGATCAGATCACCGTTTGGCTCGTTCTGAGTTGGTCCACATCCTGCTGGATAGTTAACTCCATCAGTAGTGTAAACAACAATCCAGAGTTCTTTGGTTACATCAATCAAAACGGCATCTGTCAGGTCAACTTCTTCCCAAGCTTCTATGCCCAGACCGCTGAGGGTTTGAGTGTGAAGCAGGGTAGCTGCGTTTGTACCTTCGAAGATACGCAATTCGTCTGAAGCACCTGTTCTGTTGTAGATCTGGATCTTGGTGAGCGATGCGCCATCGAAATCAGCTAATTGTGCAGGGTCAAACTTGATTGCCCAGCTGAATGAAGCGGGTCCACCGATTCCGTCAACGTTAGTGCCGTCATCATAGTACAACCATTCTTCCAGCGGTGCTGTTGATGGTTCCCAGGTGATGAGTGATCCAAATTCAGGATTGCCATTGTTGTATTCCCATAGGTATTCGCCTGTGAGGTTCTTAGGCGCTTCACAAGGAATGGAAATATCAAGGCAGTAAGCACCTTCGCATGTCATGGCGCCACTTTCGTATACATAACGGATGCAGTATTCGTATTCGCCACCGTTTACGCTTTCGTCAACGTAGAATGTATCCTGAACCATTTCGGCGATCAGCATTCCATTGCGATAAACGTTTGTTCCTACGAACAGGTCATCTTCGCGGCTGCTGGTGCTTTGTGTGATTACAGGGGCTTCAACAACTGGATTTACAGCTGATTTAGCCTGGGCTGCAGGAGCTTCAACATAGTCAAAGTTGATAGGAGTTGCTCTTACCGGGCCATAGGCTGTGTAGATGTACATTTCCATCAGGAAGTTACCAATGGTGGATGCACCAATTGCGTTGGGATCTGACAGATCGCCATAAATTGAACCTTGTGGGTTTGTTGCATTGTCGGATGACAAGTCAGGATAGGCATCTGTTGGACTGTTGCTCAGTGGCTCCATCAGGATGGCTACTGTGCTTACGCCGCCTGTGGCTATATCGCCAAGATCAACGCCCATTTCCCAGAGGTCGTTTCCGGTTGTGGTGATTGGTCCAACAGTTTCGATCAGGGTTTTAGTATCCCAATCGTAAATGTGGATGTTATATTCCCAGGTGCCGGTGGTTCCCCATGAAGCATGGTGGAAGTCGAGGCTGTTCACCAAGGCATCAGGATAAGCGCTTAGGTCATAAGCCACTCCATAGCCAAATCCATAGGACTGGAAGTATCCGTTTGCAGGTGCACCAGGATTTTGGGTGATCTGAATCAATTCCATTGGCTCAACATCTGACCAGGTCAGCAGAACATCATTGTTATTGATTACTTCGCCGTTATATACCTGTGGTCCGGCATAGTCTTCGCATGGAACATAAGTCCAAACGTACTGCATTCTTTCAGAGATACCGTTAGAATAAACAGCGGCTACTTCTGCAAGATAATCCTGACCAGGAACAAGGTTAGTTACATCATACTGCCAGAAAGTGTTTTCTGTATCAGTGATGAAGTTGTTATCCAACCAAACTTTGTAGTACTGCAATTCGCGATCAGCATAGCGATCCATATTGTCAGTAACAACAACATTATCAACAGCTACGTACCAGTTCCAACCGTTTGAAACATAGTGGAAACGTACTTGTAGCATATCGCTGGCATATTCAGTAATGTCGATCATTTCGCTTACTGTTGGTCCCCATGGGAATGGTCCGGTATCAGCTTCGCTACGGAAGATTTCAACCCAGTCGCCATCAACCATTACATCAACTGCGAAATACTCATTTCCAATATACTGATATACATAATCAAACATCAGATAGAGTTCTTCTGCATTTTCGGCATTGATAACAGGTGAGATCAACTGCTCATCCATTGTAGAACCTGAACCGGCTCCATCAGAATCAGCAAACATAAATGGTGTTCCGTCAACTGAAGAACCTGAAGACTGTGGATTACCACCAGGAGTTTCATTGTACCAGGTGTCAGTGGTAGAACCACCATCAACTACAGTCCATGTTTCAGGAAGACCTTCGTCGAAGTTCTCCATGAAAGGCTCAAATGGAATTTCTCCACCTGATCTCCAGGTAGCAAAACCAGTTGGTGTAACGTAGAGGTCAGCAACAGGTAACAAGAGTTCTTCGAGCAACCATTCGAATGCTTCAGGACCGTCAATAACGTAACCCATTAGTTCGATTGGAGCAAAGCCATTCTTTTCAACATAGATGTCATATTCACCTTTGCGGAATTCCTCCCATACATAGAAACCGGTTTCGTCCAGTTCTACTTCGTAAACCAGCTCGAGGCCAGGCTCAGAAATATTGGTGAACATAACGTCAGTTTCTTCAGGGCTGTCGCCACTGTTGGTAGTAACCTGAACACTTACAGCAGTGATCATGTCTTTATCGAGGCAGTTTGAGTAGGCCACTTCTGATTCATTGTTGTCATATTCGGCAACAACGCCCCATTTGTAAACGCCTGCTTCAACAGCACCCCAGGTGTTGTCAGTAAATTGCTCGTCCAAAGTGAATCCGAGGAAATCGAGATCACCAGTTTCGCAAGTTGTACGATAGATGCTGTAGCCAACCAGTTCGCGTGTTGTTTCGTGTGCATAAACAGGGAACTTAGCATTTGGTTTATCAGCTGCAACCATTCCGCGGCCACTTGAAACTGATTTTGCAACAGAATAATCTTTATGTCCGGTAGTATTGAAATCTCCCTGACCCAAAGCAACTTCACGGCCTGCTGAAGTGGTTACAAAACCACGTAGCATCCAGGCTTGATTGTTAATTCCATATTCACCGCTGATTGAAGTCCATGCAGCACCATTGTAAGCAAAGTAGTCATAACGGTTAGGAATCACTTGAAGTGCACCTGCAGTAGGTTCATTGAATACATCGCCAGGTCTTTCAACATACATGGCAATCCAAAGATTTTCAGTATTGTCAAAAGCAACAGCTTCGTCCAATTCAATAATGTTCCAAGAATCACCTGTTAATGTACCAGTTACATCTTGTGAGTAAAGTACGGTTTCACCATTTTCACCAGCCAGGATTCTTACTTCTGTAAGGAAATCACCAACTGCTGGTAATTGATAAACAGCAACTTTGCTTACATAACCAGTTCCGTATTCAGTTAACTGAGCAGGAACAAATTTGGAACCCCAAATTAAGCTATAATCAGCAACTTCTGCACCAATTCCACCGAAGCCCATTACGTCATTGTCGTAAATCAACCATTCTTCAACAACAGGTGCCTGAGCACTCCAGTCAACAAGAACTGAGTTATCATTGATTTCAGTTGCAACAACACCTGAAACAGGATAAGGGAATTCGAGCAGTTGGAAATCATTAGTAACAGTTTCACCGAAGGTGATCGTTACAGCTTCCAAAGTCTGTGATTCAAAAGTAGCAGCCGAAACGAGATAGTCATAAGTACCATCTACAACTTCACCTTCATATACACCATTGATGTCAGTAGTGAAATCAAAGCTATAGTCATCGTTAAAAATAGTAACAATTGCACCTTCGATAGCGTCGCCACCATCAAATGCTGTTACAGTACCATTAACATAACCACCACCGGTGATCACAACATCTTCTGAACAAACGGCATCAACACAAGTTTCGGCACCGCTGTCGTAGATGTAAGTAAGGCAATAGTTATAGGTATCAAATTCGAGATCTTCGTCGAGGAACATATCTACTGCACCTGCAGTGAAATCGAGTTCGGCATATTCTTCACCATTGCGATAGATTCTCAAAGCTGAGATGGTATCCAAAGCAGCAGCGTCAACGTTAGTCCAGTTGAGTTCTACATCCAGTGTACCAATTACCTGCTCAGCAGTGAAAGCTGAAGGAGCATCGTAATTGTCGCAAGCAACATACAACCAGGTAAATTCAGCAGTAGCTGATTGTCCGGTAGTAAATACAGCAGCAACACCGGTAGTGTAGGTTTCACCATCAACGAGGGTTTCACCGAAAGTACCATGTTGGTATTCTTCTTCTGTTACTTCGCCAAGCAAAGTACCATCGAGGAAAACTTTATAGGTTTCGAATGAACGAGGAGCAGGAGCAGCATTGGTAACCAATACATTATCAATTCCAAAGCCCCAAGCGTATGTGCCTCCATTTGTTGAATACCAAAATTCAAAATAAACAGCTGAAGGATCAGCATAAGTGCTTGGATCAAACATATAAGTTTTGTGAATACCACCAGAAGGATCATCAGCAGTTGCCCAATCTAATTCTTCTTCAAAATTAGCAGCTCCTGTTCCACCTGAATAAGTGCGGATAGCTATTTCACCGTCTCCGGCAAAATCCTGGAAATCACGATCATAGTCCAGATAGATGGTAGATTCGCCAGAAAAGTCAAATGCTGAAGTAAACAATCCTACATCAAATACGAGTGTATTATTGCCATCACTATCTGCTACAGCAAATTTTCCATCAGTATTGATTGGATCTTGGGCAGCTCCACAATTGTCGCAAAATTCCCAGAATCCATCTCCGCTATATGTTACTTGTGTCCAATCAGCTGGGATACCATCATCAAAAGCTTCCATAACAGGAGCAAAAGGAACTTCACCGCTTCCACCTGTCCATGTAGCAAAACCAGTAGGTGTTACGTAAAGATCAGCAGGTGTAGCCAGAATTTCTTCGAGCAACCATTCGAAAGAAGTTTCATCAAAGATGTCAACTCCGGTTTCAGTTACTTCACCATAGCCTGGAAGACTTACAAGGATATCATAAGTACCTCTGCGGAATTCGTTCCAGGTATTCATGCCACTTGCAGGAAGCAGGGTAGAATAAACCAACTCAGGAGATTCGTCCATATTGGTAAACTCAACCAGCGTACCGGCTGGGCTTTCAGCTGAATTGAGGGCAACAGTTACGTCAACAACAGTGTTCATGTCGTTGTCGATTGGGTTAGAAGCAACCGGAGTTGATTCGTTCAGGTCATAAACAGCAACAACATACCATTTATATACACCCCAATCCTGAAGACCCCAGTCGAAGTCAACAAACTGGTACTGCGAAGTAGTTCCAATCATTTCGAAAGCACCTGGCAGGTAAGTTTTTTCACGCCAAACCTGGAATTCAACCAGTGCGCGATCGCTTCCCTGTGCAGTAGCATCAAAATTATTTTCAGCGAGGAATTCATTCCACATTTTCTGAATCTGCGCTTCACTCATACCTTCTGTTTCGAAAGGATAAACCTGAGGCACAAAGTTAGCAGCGTCGAAGCTCCACTCGATCAGAATGTTTTCGCCGAATTCGCTGGCTGTAACAACAGCAACAGGATAAGGCACTTCATTCAAAGTAAAGTCGGTAGTTACAGTAGCACCATATGCCAGGGCAACACCAGTTACTTCAGCATTCAGGAAACCATCAGCAACAACGCGAATGGTGTAAGTACCAGCAAATACATCAGCTGTATAATTACCAGTTGCATCAGTAGTGGTGGAATAAGATTGGTCTTCGCCAAATTCATCCACGCCAGTCATAGTAACTGTAGCGCCACTAATAGGTGCAACAGGAACGAGGCTAGACACATTTCCGTTCAGTGTACCTTCGCCGGTAACCTGTGCTGTGAAAGGATCAGAAGGATCTGATTCGCCTTCGTCAAAGATAGCGGTAACGGTATATTCGTAACCAGGAGCCATATTGTAAGCAGGAGCAACATCAGTATAAGTTGCTGCTGTTAGCATTGTTGTGTTTTGCATAACACCATCACGATACACATTGTATCCGAGGAAAGCACGGTCAACAGGGCTATCCCATGTCAGAACAACATCTTCACCTTCGTAAACCTCAGCATTACCTGTAAGATCAGATGGAGGAGTTAAAGTAGTTGTAAATCCCCAAATGTCGCCGGGAGTTGTAAAGCTGTTGTTACGTGTATTAACCTGCCAGAAATACTGAAGGTTAGGCTCAAGGTTAGCCAGTTCGTAAGCAGTAGCCAGATCATCTGTCCAGTCAACAACAACAGTTGCCGGAGGATAAGTAGTTCCTAATACAACTTGGTATTCCAATGTATTGGCACCAAAAGTCCATTCCAGATCCATTCCGTTGGTGATATCAATAGCACCATCAGCAGGAGCTACATAGGTAGCAGCATCAGGGGCAGGCATAGCGGTTGCAGTATAAGTTCCGTTCCAACTATCAAGAGAACTTCCCACCAAGTAATAGGTACCTGCAAAAAGTTCAAAATCAGTAATAACATCAACTCCCTGAACCAATGCATTAGTAGCCATAGGACCACCTTCGCCATCGAAATCAGCAGCATATACCGCCCAGTTTACTGTACCTGATGTAACAGTAAGATCAAGCAAAACATCAGTAGCAGGCTCCATCAAATAAACAAAATCATTATCATTTGGACCTGATCCAACATCGTTTGGTAAAATGTAATTCTTATAAATTCCACTTAATTCCCTATCAGAAGCCATAGGAAGGCTTAATGGAGCAGTTGGAGTCATATCCAGCGGAACAGCTGTTTCAACAACATCAGCCGGAATCGGCTCATAAGCATTAGCCATAAATTCGGCAACTGCCACTTCACGACTACCACCCCATTGTGCAACAAAGTCGCCCATGAGCATACCAGGAGTTGCATCACCTGTGGCAGAGATACCAACCATTACTGATTCACCAGTTTCCAGCGTTACAGGGAAATCTCCGTGTACAGCAAAGAAATCGGCAGCAGCGATTTCGGCATTGTTAACTGTTAATGCACCTACGCCTGTATTTTCAAGGGTGAAGTAAGCAGGCTCAGTCCATGAATTGATTGGACGATCTCCCAAATCAAGTACTAAAGGAGAAATTTCAAGACGTGGAGCTGCCTCAGAAATGGTAACTGTGCCAGTTGTTGTGTGAGGAGCATCTCCATATACCTCTCCAATGATTGACCAGCCAATGTTCATATTTCCAGTAAAACCGGCATCAATATCAACGGTAACGGTAAATGGACAAACATCTCCATCTTGTAAATAATTACCATAGGCAGGAGCTGACCATGTGACTAAAGCACCGTCACCAGTCTGTCCATCATAATTAAGCCAGTTAGTCTGACCGGCATTCTCCATAATGGAAGCAGAAGTAACAGTTACTCCAGCAGGGAAATCCATTTCTACATCGCCTACCCATTCGCCAAAAGCGCCATCAGGGGAAACCATGTAAGTTGTAAAATCAAGCACAACACTAGTTGCACCCGCTGTGTAGAAAGAAGATTGCGCAGTAATCTCAGAACCAGTAATGTCCCGATTTCCATCTTGCGCCATCAGCTGACTTGACCCAAATAATAGGATTGCTCCTACCATAAAGGAACCAAGCCATCGCAGAAAAGTAGTTTTTCTGTTCATGGTTAAAATTGATTTAGTTAATAAATAATGATTAATTGATTGAGATATCGATTGAAATTGACTGCCTCTGTTGGAAGCAGCACACAATAAATCCTTGTTTAGCAAAAGACGTTGGTATGTTCTTTGATCCGGGTAATTCATAAAATATTTATCAATTACAACTGTTCACCTACAAAAAAACGGCTATCCAAAATACCTTTAAGGCAATAGTAACGAGATAATTTCAAATTCCCGTTCAAAAAACACTTAAATTTCAAGTATTTGTTAGACAGACTGTTAGGTTGTTAAGTGATACAAAATTGGTTAAAAATCGTGTGAACATTAAATTGTTGGTTTATGTTCCCACGTCTATAAGACAAACTGTAGTTGTTTTACCCCTACTCTTTTATTTAAAATTATTCTAAATTTCAGGGGGTGATGTTTAAGGGCGCAAAAGTAAGCATTAATCGCTTCAAAGTACTGTTGAACGGACATCTTGAAATTTGGTATCAGGCTTAATGTCTCAAAAACAAAATACTAAAGAAAAACTTTAACTATTGCTTAACAACTTTTCGGGAGATAAGCTGCTGCTCCGATGCTAAAACAAGGATATATACCCCATTTTTGAACTTGCGCATGTCAAGTTTATACGCGTGGTGGCCGGCTTTGTGTTTAGTAAGATCAGCAGCATGAACCAAAACACCAAAGAGATCATATACCATTAGCGTTTGGATATCCTGTATTTCAATAAACAGGTAGTCATTAACAGGATTGGGGTAAATCCGGCTTTCCGGCTCGAAGACCAGCTGCTCACCTTTGGCAGAAATACTGATTTTCTGATTCTCAATTTGAAAAACAGCCTCCGTAGAAACCTGCTCAGGGGAGAGTTGTATCACAGGGGACAGATTCAACGGATAGCCCGGTATCTCGGCATGAAGCCGGTAATTGCCATAAGCAAGACTGTCAAAATAAAACTTACCCTGATAGTCGGTGAGGGTATAAGCCAAAAGTGTTGTCAGGTCAGTATCATACAAGGTGATACTAATATTTGAAAGTCCGCCATCACAATACTGAAGGCTTCCGTCACGGCTAAACCAATCGCTGCAAAAAGTACCCAACTCCCTGAAACCATTTTCAGGCAACTCAAAATGACCGTTTATTACGGCATTACCAGACGGGAAACCCGACAGCGTTTTTTCCAAATGAATATCCACATCATAGGCGGGTTCTATCAGGGCTATTCGATGGGCCTTTTCCCAATGGCTTCTTTCGGCATAATAAGCCAATGACCGCCCTGTTCTGATGGTGTCGGGCAATGCCATTATCACATAATTGCCTGTAAACAACTTTTCGAATCGAAAGGCTCCCGAAAGGGAAGACTGCACCTTGGACAAGGGATTGAATCCATCCTCTGAGTATCTGAATGCCAATACAGAAGCATTACTGATCGCCTGATTATCGAACCAAACACTGCCCTCCAGACTATATTCATCAAGCAGCAGTAACCGCAAGGTGTCAGCATGATAACCACATTCAGAGCTGGCTTCAAGTATCAGACTCACCTCACCATTTACTTTATCCAACTCACCCGGTATATAATAGGTGTTAATTTCATTCGAGGATAAAAACGCGCCATCACCCGTTGTTTGCCAGTTGATGCTGGTAAAATAACTTGCCGAGGCAGTATTCAGTAACAAAGTACTGTCGCGGCCAATGATGGTGTCATTGCCAGCAAAAGCCAACGGATCTTCTGAAAACGCAAGCTTGAACGACTCGAAAAAAACCTCATCAGCGGTTGTAATCATAAGTGTTAATTTAACCTCACCGGTCTCATAATCTGAAGCGCCCGGAAAATAGCTTGTCTGCAGTTGATTAGGTTCAGTAAAACTGCCATCGCCCGAGCTTGACCAGCGTGATTGGTGGTAATCAAATGGGGCATTCGCGTCATTAATAGCAAAAAACACTTCGTTTTTACAAATTGAAGTATCACTTCCGGCATAAGGCGCTGCTTGGGCCAATGCATAAGGACTTTCGTAGCCCAAGAACTTGTCCTGAAAATCCATTGAAATGCGATCGGTAGCCGTAACAGCAATGGTATCTGTGATGGCTAAACGACTCAGGAAGATTACTGTATCCTGTACTTCAGCTATGCTATTTTCAAACTGATAATTAGTAAAATGCTGATAATATACTTTATAGCCATAGATATCTTCCTCTTCATTGGGTTGCCAACTGAGCCGCACACGGTCCTTAACCCATTGCTTTTTTACATTAAAGGGAGGGGCAAGTGGGGCTGTTGAATCAGCTGTTGTGAGGAAAGGAATAAAAAACAACTCGCCAAGTTCAGCATTATCATGCACATCAATAATTCGTTCAGCTATTTCGGTTTCCGTAACACTTCCCCAATAGTTTCCTGTGGCATTCATGTTTTGGGTGGTCATTAGCTCAACAAGGGTATCGGAAAAGCAATGAATAAAATTATTCTGCAGCAACACATTCCCAATAGGTTCGTCCAGTGTAACCACAGTTCGTTCATTTAGACTGAATGTGTTTTCCTTAATCGTATTGCGTTTTGAACCAGCCCTAACAGGCAAGGCATTGCCGTTTTCATAAAAACTGTTGTTTTCGATCAGGTTATTGGAAGAATTTCTAAACCAAACCGCGCTTGCATTTCTCCAGAAAATATTACGCCTAACCGTTGTTGAGTCCATTGCGAGATAAAGCCCGTAACCAAACCCATCACCATTATTAATAATTGCGTTTCGCGCAATCGTATTTCCACGCGAACCACTGAGGCCGCTATTGTCAATCCAAATGCCATTGATGCCATTCTGAACCACATTCTCAATAATTTGATTGCGGTATGATGAACCTCCGGTTTCGTTTATAATAAATATATTGGTGGTTTCATTGCGCATCACATTACCCTGAACAATATTGTCAAAAGTAAGCCCAAAAGCACCTTTGGCAAGTATTTCAACTCCCACATAATTATTATAAATCTGGCTATTGCGCAGTAGCACATCATGGCTGTTCTGTATGCTGATACCCCGCCAAAAATTATTAATAAAGCAACTATGCTCCATGATTACGTTACTGCTGTTGATAAGTTTAACAGCTTCTTCTGCATCGGTCACCACCACATACGAAAGTGTTGTTGGGTTGGATGCAGAAGCATTAAAAATTGTGATGCCTTTCCATTTCCATCCCTGAGCCGGATTGATATAATTGGGCACAAAAAGGATGGAATCAACTTGTTCGTTGCTTATGCCGATCGCCTCCAGCTTGCCTCCATCAACCAATAGACCTTTTCCCTGATTAAAGCGCAAGCTTGTTCCGGCCTCAATGCTAAGCTGAGCGCCTTGCGTTACCTTTAAATCCTCAACAATAATGTATGTTGTATCGCGCGAAAAAAACCGATCAGTAACCAAAACACCACCCACTTCTGCTAGTGGCTGGGCCATGAGGGCATTGCCAAAGCTTCCACCAAAAAGTGAAAGCAAAAAAAGCAGGTAATATGTCCGATTCATTCTGGTCACAATATCAAAAAATTCTTTTTATCAGAAATAATAGATCAAGCCCAAATTTATCCCAACCAGCCCTTGTTTTCTTTCGATTGGATAATTTTTATACAGATTACCCGAATAACTTCTGTAATAAAGCTCCGGCACCAAATCAAAAGCATCTGAAAGACGCATTCGGGCATTGACGCCAAGCATCCACGAAAACTTAAATGTTTCCATCTCAAGTTCTTTCAATGGAATAGCTTCATAATCGGGTTTCACCCCAATCCCGGTGCCCGATTGATAGATTAAAGCCGAGATGCCAAATCCGGCTCTCAGGTAAACACCCACGCCCGGGAAGCTTAACATGCGATAGGCAGCCTCTGTTTGCCACTCCAGATAGCCCATTCTGTTTAGGGTTGAATAATCATAATTTCTTTCGTCGAGTGGAATCCAGCTTGAATCTTTAACATGAAACCAACTGGTATCAGCTCCGGAAATGGTGTAATAAGTGTCAAGTGTATCCACATCAAAAAAACCGCCTGTACTGACTCTTCGGCTATAACTGAACTTTTCGGCAAAACCGGTCAGCGCCAAGCCAGAAGAAAAATGCCATTTTTGTGCATTAAAATGCCACTTAAAACCCAAGGTATGAGACCTGAAAGACGTTTTTACGGCATTATTCCAATGATTTTTCAGCACAGCTTCCGATTCATCCAGGAGCACAAATTGCTGAAAGGTAACTGCCCGGCCATAATACACCTCAAAAGCCTGACCCTGCTGCCGTCGGGCATCCTGATTAAATATATCTGACCGTAATGGTTTTATCTTCGCCCTTTTGGTTTCAGCAGGCGGTTCTCTGTAAATAGTGATGGTATCATAAATCACCAGCGTATCTTGTTTTACAATGGTATCAAACCTCACAATAGTATCGGTTCGCACTAGATTCTCGCGGATAAAAATGGTATCACCCAAGGCTTGTCCAGCATTATTCGGCTGTTCAGAGGGCGTTATCTCCGCCTCATTTTCAGTTTGATCATCAGCTTGATCCTGCTTGTAAACAATGTATTGATCGCCAATTTTTCGGAAATGGTAGCCCCGGTCTTTGAGCAGCGTTTCAAGCAGTTGCTCGGGTGTAGCCTTTAAATCCATTGTCAGCATTTCGTCGAAAACCGGATCGGAAGCATTAAAGGCAACCTTAATCTTATGCTTTTCAAAGAGCTGGTCAAGGATTGTTCCCAGGCTTTCGTTTTGCACCTTGAGTTCCAAAAGCTGCACACCAGCCTGTTGCGCCGGGAGGACATTGATGCTAAGCAGGAGTGTGAAAAAACCAGTCAGACAGGCTAAAAACATTGATTTCGCAGAAAACACAAACCCGTAATTGGTCATAGACATGGTATCTTTATTCAAAACAAAGCAGGCTACATTAGCGGCTGCTAAAGTACAAAAATCCCATAAAATTTGAGGGCTAAGAGAAAATTATCGAAAATATACCTGGCTGTCAGTGCGTATAACTTCGAACTGAAATATCGTTTGCAAGGATTCAATTAACTGATCGGCAGTTTCACCTTCAAAACGAGCGGTCAAGCGCAAGCTTTCATGCTGTGATGCCAGCTGAATATCCAGACCATAAACCCGGTTGAGGGTTTTTACAACTTCAGGAAGCGGGGTATTGACAAATTCTAAAATACCAGTCTTCCAACTCAAGAAGTTTTTATCTACAGCGGTGCTTCTTGACAAGCGTTTACTAGGCAAATCAAAAACACCTCTTTCGCCTGGAAGCAAAACAATTTGTTCAATACGGTTGGCAGGAGATTCATCAAAAGTGAACAACCTTACCTTTCCTTCAATAAGATCCAGCGTGTAGGTGTCAGAACCCGGCACAGCACGCAGATTAAATTTAGTGCCCAGCACTTCAACTCCCAAATTATCGAGCAAGAGCTGGAATGGCTTTTCAGGATTACTTTGCACCTCAAAAAGAGCTTCTCCGGTAAAATTGGCTATTTCCCTTTTCTTATCAAAAGCAGCCGCATATTGCATGGCCGATCCTGCATTCATGAATACTTCGCTGCCATCGGGAAGCACCACGGCCTCATTGGATTTTTCGTTCATCACTACGCTTTCCAGCTGCACAGGTTCGTCCTTGCGCAACAAAAACAAAACAGCCAGCCCGAGCACTAAAACTGCTGCAGCACTGGCGGTCCATTTTGTGAAACGATTTATCATTGAAATATGCTTCGGGGCGAAATACTGACCTTGCTCAATTGTGTCAATCTTTTGATGCACCTGGGCAAGTGCTTTGTCAACATCCAGACCATCAACACTTTTATGAGCACCCGAAAGCTTCCAGGCAAGTGATCGTTGCTCAAACCAAATTTTATTGGTTTCGGATACAGCAATCCATTGCTCCATAAGAGTTTTCTCCTCTTTGGAACAATTTCCAGTCAGGTATTTCACTGACAACTTATCATATCCGTTTTTACTGATCACTTTTTAAAATAATTTAACATTGCTACTAAATGACAATCTACTAAGGTGTTCCCCCTATCTGTCTTTATCTTTTTTTTAACAATTGTAATTTGTTCATGATTCAAAAACGTCCGAAAGTTAATAAAAACAACAAAACAAGTGGCAAAAATTGTTTTAAACTTTTTCTCAGTTGCTCTAAAGCTTTTGTCATCTGATTCTCGACAGTTTTAACAGAAATATTCAATTTCTCAGCAATTTGCTTGTTTTTTAAACCATCATGACGACTCATTTCGAACACCATTCTTCTTTTTTCGGGCAAATCCAAAACCGCTCTCTTGATTTCTCTTTCCAGATCGCTTTCCTGCAACTTATCGAGCGGACTTTCGACGCCATTCAAAGTTTGAAAGCCGATATAGCTTTTGTACTTATCCTGAATTTTCTGCTGATTCAAGTAATTAAGCGCATGATTTTGAGTAGCTCGATAGAGATAAGATTTCAGTGAACTGTTAACAAGCAGATCGTCGCGTCTGATCCACAATTTAACAAACATATCCTGCACAATTTCACTTGCCATATCCTGATCCACCACATAGCGCATGCAGAAATTGACCAGTTCAGCATAATACCTCCTGAATATCTCATCAAAATCTTTCCGACTACCGGCCTTAAGCCCTTCAATCCATTTGAGCTGATTGTCTGTCATGTGTTTTAATAATAAAAACCTTGAACATTTTTATAATTCAGCAGCTTTCTATTGTCTGATATAAAAAGCAAAAGTACTAATTTCAGCAAAAACTATCTGACACATCTATTTAATCCTGTGTTAAAGGGTTAGTTGACATTTTGTGCTTGGATTGAAACAGTCAGGATAAAAAAAATACCTTTGTCCGTTTTTAAACCGCAATTAATCCACAATACTAAACTGCAAAGAAGTTGGTTAGCAATACTAAAAATCTTTCGGACGATTCCTCAAAAGCCATCAGCCAGCCGCTGGTTGCCTGGCTGATACTGATCGGACTCGTACTCACCTGGGGAAGTTCGTTCATCTTGATCAAACGTGGTTTAGAACATTTTAGTGCCACCGAAGTGGGCGCCGTGAGAGTTGTTATCACCTTTTTGTTTTTGATGCCTTTTGCGCTGCGTCGATTGAGCATACTCAAAAGAAAGGATTTTCTCTGGCTTGGTTTGGCGGGTCTGGTAGGCAATTTTTTTCCTGCCTTTCTGTTTGCTGCTGCACAACAAGGTATTGATAGCTCAACGGCAGGATTGCTAAACTCACTTACTCCACTATTTACTTTAATTGTTGGATTGGTTATCTTTAAAATTAAAGCCGGGAAAATGCAGGTAATCGGGGTTTTCGTTGGTCTTTTAGGTGCTTTGGGTCTTGTGAGTAGCAGCGGTGGCAACACCTTCAGCTTCAATATTACCTATGCACTCATGGTGGTGTTAGCTACCATTTTTTATGCCATCAACGTAAATCTTATCAAGGCCAAGCTGAACCATATCAAAAGTATTACAATCACCTCCATCACCTTTTTTATTGTTGGGTTTCCTGCTTCCGTCATTTTATTTGCCACAACAGATTTCGTTCATAAACTTACAAACGAACCCGGAGCCTGGGCTGGATTGGGCTATCTTGCTATTCTGGCAGTGGTAGGCACCGGAGTAGCCATGATGGGATTTAATGTGCTTATCAAAAAAACCACTCCAATTTTCGCCTCCTCTGTCACTTATTTAATTCCGGTTGTGGCACTTTTATGGGGCATCATTGACGGTGAATATTTTGATCCTAGCTTCTTTTTGTGGATAGGGCTCATCATTGGTGGTGTGTTACTTGTAAACAAAACCGGAGCAAAACCCCGCAGAATTCGCAGAAAACGAATGGTTTAAAAAATTCTGCATCAAATGTTTGTCGTAACGAAATTTTTTATATTTTTGCGGTTCAAATTTTTGAGCAAAATCCGCAATTTCAAAACAGTATAATGTACGCAATAGTTGACATCGCAGGACAGCAGTTCAAGGTAACAAAAGGACAACAGATTTTTGTCCACAGGCTTGAACAGGAAGAAGGAAGCCAGGTTGCTTTCGATAAAGTATTACTCGTTGAAAACGATGGCGACACCAAAATAGGTGCTCCGCTTGTTGAAGGCGCAAATATCGAAGCACGCATTGTTGAGCATATGAAAGGCGACAAAGTGATCGTTTTCAAAAAGAAAAGAAGAAAAGGTTATCAAAAATCAAACGGTCATCGTCAGTATCTCAGCAAAATCGTGATTGAAAACATTACAGCGTAATTAACCCGTAAAATCCGAAAATAATGGCACATAAAAAAGGAGCAGGTAGTTCCAATAACGGTCGCGAATCAGAAAGCAAACGATTAGGCGTTAAAATATTTGGCGGACAGTTTGCCAAAGCAGGAAACATCATTCTCAGACAGCGAGGCACAGCCCACCGTCCTGGAAATAATGTTGGCATGGGCAAAGACCACACCATTTTTGCAATGGTTGATGGCACTGTTGAATTCCGTCGCAAAAGAGATGACAAGTCCTATATCTCCATCGTTCCAACCGAAGAAGTAAATTAGTTTTTACATAAAAAATATAAATACCCGGTTATGCTTGCATAGCCGGGTTTTTTGGCTTTTGGTAATATCAATTTCAAAAAACTTGCTTGTACTCCCTCAGAAAGCCGATGGTTGTGCAATCGACTAATTAGTCTGTCAATAAAGTCCGGTAGCTGATTGATTATGGTGCCGATTTTTAAGTAAAACCCTCCACTCAAAACGTCTTAACGTTTTGTAGATGTGATATTTATATTTTTCGCAGCAGTTGCTCCTGGCATAAATGCCTTGTATGCCTTTAATCAGCGACATAAAAACTGTATTTTTGCAAAAATTACCCTATCAAAATGTTACTGATACCCTATATTCGTGCCAATAAGGAAGAAGTACTCGTCCGTTTGGCCATCAAAAATTTCAAGCAGACCGAATTGATCGATGAAGTGCTCGATCTGGACGAAAAACGCAGAAGTCTGCAACAGGAGCAAGATGATTTGCTGGCCGAAGCCAATACACTGGCCAAAGAAATCGGTTTGCTTTTTAAGGAAGGCAAAACCGCAGCAGCTCAGGCGCTTAAAGAACGTAATAGTCAGATCAAGGAACAAACAAAAGCGCTATCTGCTCAGCTTAATGAAACCAAACAGCTGCTACAGGAGAAACTTGTTGAAATCCCCAACCTGCCACACGAAAGCGTTCCGCCGGGCAAACAAGCCAGTGATAATATCAACGAACACCAGGAAGGCGAGATGCCACAACTTTTTCCTGATGCTGTTCCGCATTGGGACCTGATCAGTAAGTTTGACCTGATCGATTTTGATTTGGGCAATAAAGTTACCGGAGCCGGATTCCCTTTTTACAAAGGCAAAGGTGCACGTTTGCAAAGAGCACTGATCAACTTTTTCCTGGATGAAGCCGTAAAAGCCGGATTTCAGGAAGTGCAGCCGCCATTGATGGTTAACGAAGATTCTGCTTATGGCACAGGACAACTTCCTGATAAAGAAGGCCAGATGTACACGATTGGCGCCGATAAGCTTTATATGATTCCCACAGCTGAAGTGCCCATTACCAATATGTTTCGGGATGTAATTGTACAGGAAAAAACACTTCCCTTAAAAATCACGGCCTATTCCAGTTGTTTCAGGCGTGAGGCAGGCTCCTGGGGAAAACATGTACGCGGCCTCAACCGCCTGCATCAGTTCGACAAGGTTGAAATAGTACAAATTGCCCATCCGGATCAGTCCTACCAATTGCTGGAAGAAATGAAAGCACATGTGGCAGGCCTGCTGCGAAAATTGGAGTTGCCATTCCGTATCCTCAAATTATGCGGTGGCGACATGAGTTTTACCTCTGCTTTAACCTATGATTTCGAAGTGTTTTCTGCTGCTCAGGAAATGTGGCTTGAAGTGAGCTCTGTGTCGAACTTCGAGAGCTTTCAGGCCAATCGCATGAAGCTTCGCATTAAAGATGCCAATGGCCAAATTCAGTTGGCACATACACTCAATGGCAGTGCATTAGCTTTGCCACGCATTGTGGCTGCATTGCTCGAAAATAATCAAACAAAAGATGGTATTAAAATTCCAAAAGCCCTGCAGGATTACACCGGTTTCGCTCTTATCAATTAGTTTACTGCTGTTGATTTTTAGCTTTAATGCCTGCCAGCAAAGCCAGGAACCTCAGCAACAGTTTCTGCATCAGATCGACTCGTTGCAACAAATTGTTTACGCTGATAGCCTTGCTTTCCAGGAACTTCGTGAAATTCCCTACGATAGTTTAGTGAGGCGATTAAATACAATACGACAGCAAATTTCCCCGGCGGATCCACTCTCCGAAAGTCAATATGCAAGTGTTGCAAATGCTTTGAGTTATCTCAGGCAATTGCAAACAGAAAGCGATCCGTTTTTAAAAGAGATTTCTTTTGCGGCGCAACAGCTGCGCAACTTGCGGTACGATGTAAGTCAGCAGATTCCGGATAGCCTCACAACTGCACAATACCTGAAAACGGAAGCCAGTGCAGTAAAACAGATTGAAGCTAAAACAGATTACTTTTTGAACAGGTTTAATGCTCAACTGTTATTGATAGAAACCCTGGAAAACAATTTTCAGGCTGAAAAGGACTGAACTTTATGAGAAAACACTTGCGTTTTTTACTATTTCCAGTTGTCATTTTTGTGCTTGCTACCACACATTTGCCGGCACAGCAGCTGCGCAATGCCAGCAACGTTAAGCAGGAACAACGTGTTGAGGACGAAAGGCTTGCCAGTCAATTCTATAGAAATCAGGAATGGGAGAAAGCAAAACCACTCTATCTCAAACTCTACCAGCAATTTAAGTCAACACATTATTTTTCCTATTATCTCAACTGTCTTATTCAGCTGAATGAGCTGGACGAAGCCGAGAAAGAACTCAAAACACAAATCAGCAAAAATCCGGCTTCTGTAAACTTTGTTGTTGAGCTTGGATATATTTTTCAGCTGCAGGGATCGCAACGCAAAGCCGAGCGAACTTTCGACAACATCATCAAAAACCTAATTCCCGAACGCAACAGAATTGCTGTAACAGCCAATGCTTTTCGCTCACGCAATCTGGACAGCTACGCGCTAGAGGCCTATGAATTTGGAAGCAACAATCCAACAGTGGATTATCCGTTTTATCTGGAGAAGGCAAGCCTGTATCAATATCAGGGAGATTATGAAGCAGCATTCGATAACTACCTGTTGCAGCTGGATTATCAGCCGCAGCATCTGGATCTGATTAAAAGTCGTTTGCAGAACGTTCTGAGAATGGATATTGACAACAGCATGACAGATTTGTTGCGCGCCAAATTGCTGCAAAAAGCACAAAATGCACCCGACAACCTGCTTTATGGCGAGCTGCTTATTTGGTTTTCGCTGCAACAAAAAGACTACGACATCGCACTGATACAAGCCAAAGCACTCGATCGCCGACAAGGCGACCGCGAATCACAGATTCTG
Organism: Patescibacteria group bacterium; assembly: GCA_018830865.1. Lineage (GTDB taxonomy): Bacteria > Patescibacteriota > Patescibacteriia > 2-12-FULL-60-25 > 2-12-FULL-60-25 > JAHJRN01. The sequence goes on from JAHJRN010000069.1 coordinate 51,497, forward strand.
GAGTTGGCTGATATCAGCATGACAAATCAAGCCTATGATATCGCACTTGATGGCTTTGAATATGTTGTAAAAAAAGGCACAAACAGTGTTTTTTACATCCCGGCTGTGGTTGGCTACCTGCAAGCCCGCTACCTGATTGCCAAGCAGAAAAACATAACTGATCTGGAGCATTACAACACACTTGCCCGCGAAATAGAAGAAGTTTTTGAAGCCATAGGCTTTAATCCCGAAGTATATCCTCTTACACTCACCTTATCTGAAATCTACGCCTACGAATCGAAACAGCCGGAGAAAGCTATTGAGCTGCTCGAAAAAACCTTAAAACTCCCACTCAGCACAGTAGAATCGGCATTGGTTAAACTTCAACTGGCCGATATCTACCTTTATACCGATGAAGTTTGGGAGGCTACACTGCTTTACAGTCAGATTGAAAAGCGCCTTGGTGATGAGCCAATAGGCCACGAAGCACGCTATCGCAATGCCCGTCTGCGTTATTATATTGGCGAATTCAGTTGGGCCAATACTCAGCTGCGTGTGCTAAAAGCTGCAACTTCAAAATTGATTGCCAACGATGCCATGAAGCTTTCGCTGCTAATCAAGGATGTGCTGATGGAAGATACCACCGGAAAAATTTTGGCGGTTTTTGCCAGGGCAGATTTATATAAACTGCAGGGATTTAATGACCGCTCAGCCTTTTTGCTCGATTCCTTGCTAACGACTACTTCAAATCCGATTATCCTGCCACATATTTTGATGCGGAAGGCAGGTATTGCTACTGAGAAAAATAACTTCAATGAAGCCGACAGCCTTTATCAACAGCTGTATAAAAGCTTCCCTGATAGCTATTTAGCCGATCAATCGCTGTTTGAAAGTGCACAACTCAACGAGTTGACCATGCAACAAATTGAAATAGCCCGTGAAAGATACCAACTGCTTATAGATCAATATCCCGGGAGTGTTTATGTGGCAGAAGCCAGACGACGGTATCGCATCCTCAGGGGCGACATTTTATAATTTATTGCTATGGTAAGACCAAAAAAACACCTCGGACAGCATTTTCTTACAGATCAAAATATTGCTCTAAAAATAACGGATCAACTAACCGAAAACGACGGAATTGTTGTTGAAGTGGGTCCCGGCACAGGGATTCTCACAAAGTTTCTTTTAGAGCGCTTTCCGGATCAATTGAAACTTGTTGAAATTGATACTGAATCTGCTGAATATTTATTGGAACAGTATCCCGAGTTGGCTAAAAATCTTATTGTAGGAGATTTCCTACGCCTGAATCTGAATGATTTTGGAGCCGAAAAAATTGCTGTGATCGGAAACTTCCCCTACAACATCAGCAGTCAGATATTTTTTCAGCTGCTTGAACACCGGAAGCTGATCACCGAAGTGGTTTGCATGATACAAAAAGAGGTGGCTGAGCGCCTCAGCGCAGGTCCCGGAAGCAAAACTTATGGCATTCTCAGCGTATTGTTACAAGCCTGGTTTTCGATCGAGTACGTTTTTACAGTGCACGAACACGTTTTTAATCCGCCTCCAAAAGTTAAATCAGCAGTGATCAAGCTGCGCCGCAACGAACTACAAGAGCTTGGTTGCGATGAGGTTCTGTTCAAAAAAATTGTAAAACAATCCTTTAATCAAAGACGGAAAACACTCAGAAACTCCTTGCGCTCTCTGCTCAATCCCACCATAATTGCTGATGAACGCTTTAACCTCCGACCCGAAAGGCTCAGCGTCAGTGCATTTGTAGATTTAACCAATCTGATCGACAGAAAAACCACAAAATAAATCAATCCGAAACCCGGAATTTTCGAATACGTTTCAGGGCTTTTGAAACAGTGAAAACCGCAGCACTACCACCAATAACCGATACCGTGGCAAATACCAAAAGTATATCCCGGATCTTCAACTGCACCGGATAGGCATCGATCACGAAAGCTCCGGCTTCGCCACCAAGTTTAAGCAGTCCGAACTCCTGCTGAATAAAAACCAGTAACACACCGGCCAGCAAACCAATTACTCCACCCGAAACAGCAATCAACATGCCTTCGGTGAGAAACAATCTGGATAAAAACCTTTGATCTGCACCCAGAAATTTCAGCACCTGGATATCCTTCCGTTTGTCAACAATCAGCATGCTAAGCGACCCAATAATATTGAAAGTGGCCATCACCAGAATAAAGCTTAAAATAATAAAAATTGCCCACTTTTCTGACTTCATGATGCGGTAAATTGTTTCCTGCTGCTCTATTTTGTCTTTTATGGTATAGCTGTCGCCCAAAATCACAGCCAAAGTCTTTTTCAGGGCGCTAATTTGCTTTTCCTCCAGCACAAATAATTCAACAGAGGTTACTTCCTGTTCATAATCCATAAGCTGTGCGGCCCATTCGTAGGGCACGATCACCAGACTCGCATCCAACTCCTGCTGACTTGTAAAAACACCCGAAACCTGAATTGTTGCCTGATTAAACGACTGTTCAAACTGAAAAGAAGAAGGGTTGCCCCGCGACGGCAAATAGACCTGCATCAAAGCTGCCGGATTTCGGGGATTAAGCCCCAGATACCAGGCAACACCGGCTCCTACAATTGCGAACTGCTGGGATTCAAATTTCAGCAGGGCCTCCCCTCTGCTGATCAGGCTATCAACCTGACTCACTTCGATATAAGCCTCCGAAACACCTTTAATAACACCAACATGCTGCTTATCGTTGAAGCGAAACAGCGCGTCCTCCTGCACCACCTTGATTAATTGATTCACTTCGGGCAGTTCGCGTAGCTGCTGTTCCGGAAAATCTGCTAACAGGATCGTTTTACCTTTCACAGGCTCAATCACCAGATCAGGGGCAAGCTGGTTTACCATCTTCGAAATCACCATTTCAAAACCATTGAACACCGATAACACGACAATAAGTGCAAAAGCGCCAACGCCAACACCCACAACAGAAATCATCGTAATGATATTAATCAGGTTGTGACTTTTTTTAGCAAGCAGGTAACGTTTGGCAATAAAAAATGGCGTGTTCACTTAGGTTATGATTTTAACTGGCTTTCCAGGCTTTTGCAATCAGACCTGTTCCGGTTTTATGGGATTGGGTTACGTCCATCTTATTCAATATCAAGGATACAGGAAATACAATCAGGTAATAGAAAGGCAATACGATAAAAAACAAACGGGAAGTGTTTAACATCAGGATGGGAGTTTTCATCGACAGACGCCAGGATAGCCTGCCCGGCTTACCATACTGGTAACGAATCTGATGGCGCTGAAATCCGGCTCGATCAAACTTATCGCCTAAATCCTTCACGCCATAGCCATCACGCACATGTTCGTCAATAAAACCATGCACACCATCCTCCTCATGCTCGTGGCTGTGTACATCAGAACCTCCCTGGTCAGATGGCGTGGAAATCAAAAGCATCCCTCCGGGTTTCAAAGCATTAAAATAATGCTTCAAGACCAACTCGTCTTCCTCAATATGCTCCATCACATCCACGCAAACTACCAGATCAAATTGATTGTCGAAATTAAGTTTGGTAAGATCTGCCTCTTCAAAATGAACATGATCAAAACCGATTTTTTTAAAAAATTGATTGCAATCCGCAATCTGTTCCGTTTTTACATCCACCGCTGTGATGCGCCAGTCGGGATGCTTTCGTCCCATATAATAATCATACTGTCCGAAGCCCGATCCGGCATCCAGCACAGCCGCTTCCGGGTTTTGCGCAGCCCATATTTTTAACTCTCTTTTTATGTGCCAGGTTCTGAGTAACAGCAAATCAAGCAATCTGTAAAACAGCTTGCGCAAAAACGGTGTTCGGTTAAATACCTCGCCCAATTGACGTTTGATCGGATCGTATTGCATGAGAAAAAATTTCGGTTTTATTGGTCTTCGTTCAGCAAGTTATCGAGATTATCAATATAATCCAGGGAATCATCTTCATAAAATCTGAGCTGAGGCACAACACGCAGCTGATGACGCACGCGCTGCCCCAGTAATCCGCGGATTTCACGGCTGCGCAAATTGACTTTCTCCACTACCGAAGCCTTGTCATCTTTACCAAAAATGCTCAGGTAAACCTTGGCAAAAGACAAATCAGGCGCAACATTAACCTTTGTTACCGTAATCATAGCTCCAACAGCCAATCCAGGCACTTCCTGAGTAATTATTTCACTCAAATCACGCAGCAATAAGCGTGAAATTTTAAGCTGACGTTTTGTTTCCATGCTGCAAAAATAGTGCAATTAATCTATATGCCGGCAACTCCTGAACTCAAGGTTTCAAAGGATGAATTATTCGTTGAACTTCAGCCGGGCGCTATTCTCGCGGTCAATGGCGCTGTCAATTGATTTTTTGTACTTTTGTGTACAACAAATCCTGAACATGCTTAAAAAACAAATACAACAGCTTACCAACGAATTCCATAAAGAAACCATCAGCAACCGGCGTCATATTCACCGCTATCCGGAGCTTAGCTTTCGGGAAGAAAAAACCGCCCTTTTCATCAGCCAGAAATTAACAGATTGGGGCATTCCTCATAAAACAGCTGTGGGTGGATATGGAATTATAGGTCTTGTGGGGAAAGCTACACCAAACGGCAAATGCATTGCCCTGAGGGCTGATATGGACGCCCTACCCATTGTAGAAATAAACAGCCATGATTTCGTTTCGGACAATCCGGGGGTGATGCATGCCTGCGGCCATGATGCCCACACAAGTATGTTGCTCACTGCAGCGCGCATTTTAAAACAACTGGAGGATCATTTTGAAGGCCAGGTTAAACTTGTTTTTCAACCCGCCGAAGAAAAGCTTCCGGGCGGTGCGCTTGGCATCATCAAGGATGGCGGACTAAAAAACCCAGATGCACAACGTATTGTAGGTCAACATGTTTTCCCGGGTCTTGAAGCTGGTTTTGTTGGATTTCGTTCGGGAGCTTACATGGCCTCAGCAGATGAGATTACGATAACCGTTCAAGGCATAGGCGGTCATGCAGCCATGCCCAACCAAATCAACGATACCGTACTCACCGCCGCGCAAATAATTGTGAACCTGCAACAAGTCGTTAGTCGCTTTGCACCTCCAGTTGTCCCTACTGTACTCTCATTTGGAAGAGTATTCGCCGATGGCATATTTAATATAATTCCTGATGAGGTATTAATTCAGGGCACCTTACGTACGTTTGATGAAGTGTGGCGTGCAGCAGCAAAAATGCATATCCGCAGAATTGCAGAAAATACTGCCCTTGCTGCAAACATGAAAGCTGAAGTAATGATTGAGGACGGCTATCCTTTTGTGATGAATGAAGAGCACACTACTCAAATTGCCAAACAAGCTGCCATCGATTATCTGGGTGCCGACAAAGTTGTGGATTTGGAACAGCGGATGACAGCCGAAGACTTTGCCTGGTATTCCCAGCAGATGCCGGCAACATTTTATCGGATCGGTACGGCAAACAAAGCCAAAGGAATTGTGAGCAATTTGCATACCAACACCTTTGATATCGACGAGCAAAGCCTCTTGCACGGGCCGGGTCTTATGGCCTGGATTGCCCTGGAGCAGCTGAAACATTTATAAAGTATTCACCAAAAATACATGCCATGTTAGTTGGAGAAAATGCCTATCAGACCGTATGGATGGAGGGTCAGGTCGTTAAAATGATCGACCAGAACGCCCTGCCGTTCGAGTTCAGGATTCATGACTGCCCCACTTATTGGGACAGTTGCATGGCAATAACCGACATGACAGTGCGCGGAGCCGGAGCAATTGGTGCTGCTGCAGCCTTTGCAATGGCACAGGCATTTCTGGAAGCCCCCGAAACCGATCATATGGTTTTTATTGACGATGCACGGGATGAAATCGAAGGCACACGGCCTACAGCACGTAATTTATTTTATGCCGTGGAAAAAGTGTATGCTGCCGGACAAATTTCGGCTGAAAATGCCAAAATTGAAGCCCAGCGTATTGCATTACAAGATATTGAAGATTCGCGGGCTATCGGAAAATTTGGTAACAAACTGATCAAAAACAAGGCAAAGATTCTCACGCATTGTAATGCCGGATGGCTTGCCTTTGTGGATTATGGCACTGCCCTCTCTCCTATCTATACCGCCAAAAAAGAAGGCAAAGAGATTTTTGTTTATGTGGACGAAACACGCCCGCGCAGTCAGGGAGCGCGCCTCACAGCCTGGGAGCTGATGCAGGAAGGTGTTCCTTTTACGATTATCCCCGATAATGCAGCTGCCAGCCTGATGCAACAGGGAAAAGTTGATCTGATAATTGTTGGCGCAGATCGTATTGCCCGAAATGGAGACGTCGCCAACAAAATTGGCACCCTCGGCAGGGCCATTCTCGCTCATACTTTTGGTATTCCCTTTTATGTGGCGGCACCCACTTCTACCATTGACACAGCTTGCAAATCAGGCAAGGAAATCGTTATCGAAGAACGCAGTCAGGATGAAGTGCTTTACCAGGATGGCATCGATGCCAATGGGAACAAGGTGAGGGTAATGGTTTGTGCGCCGGGTTCTACCGCTTACAATCCCGCATTTGACGTTACACCGGCCAGGTATATCACCGGTATTATCACCGAAAAAGGAATTATCAAGGCACATCATCAATCGATTACAAGTCTCTTCAATGAAATAAACCATGAACGAACTGAATCATTATCGTAAAGAAATCGCCTACTTTATGCGCCGGCTCTACAAACGCGGCCTCACCACCACTTCAGGCGGCAATATCAGCGTAAAGCTGCCCAATGGCATGATTCTGATTACTGCCTCGCAGACCGACAAAGGCCGGATGAAAGCCCAAGATATTGGCATGACGGATATGCAAGGCCGCCAGCTGAGTGCCAACGTAAAACTGAGCATGGAAACCGGCATGCACCTTGCCGTATATAAAGCCCGACCCGACATCCATACCATCGTGCATGCACATCCGCCAACAGCCACAAGTTTTGCAGTGGCGCACCAACCCATTAACCCTGATCTGATGGGAGAATCCAGGGCCGTACTTGGAAAAATTGCTGTTGCGCCATACAAACTCATGGGTTCGCAAGAACTAGCTGATGCTGTGGCGAAAGAAATAACAGATACGCATGTCGTATTGCTGGCCAATCATGGGGTGTTGGCTGTTGGGAAAAGCCTTTTGGAAGCCTTCGACAGGCTTGAAGTGCTGGAAGCCTGCGCCAAAATTCAACTGATGTCGAACATGATCGGTGGCGCGCATGCGCTGAGCCATTCCGACGTGCAAGCCATTGACAAAATGATGCAACAATGAATATTCCGAAAATTACAATTCATGAAACGCTAAGCCTACCAAAACTGGGCATTGGCACCTGGGAAATGGGTGGCCGACAAAACCCGGATAAAAGTGAGGATAACAAATTTATTCGCGCCATTCAGTTCGCACTTGAAAACGGCATCCGCCTTATCGATACAGCAGAAATGTATGGCAACGGGCACACCGAAGAACTTGTAGCCAAAGCCATAAAAACCTATGAGAGAGAGCAATTGCTGATTACCTCCAAGGTTTCCGGCGATCATTTGGCTTATCAGGACTTAATTAAGGCTGCCCACAACAGCTTGAAACGGCTGGAGACAGCTTATCTTGATCTGTATTTGCTGCATTGGCCAAACCCCGATGTGCCTGTTGAAGAAACCATGAAAGCCATCAATGAGTTGCTCGAACAAGGCTTGATCAAACATTTTGGTCTCAGCAACTTTTCGGCAGCCCAAACCGCAGAAGTATTAAAATGGACTGATGCTCCTATCATCACCAATCAGCTGGAATACAACTTGTTCACCCGTAACAATGGCCGTATTACGGAAGATGTGGAAGCCTCCATCATTCCTTTTTGCCATTCGAAAGACATCAGCATAACGGCCTGGCGTCCCGTTTTGAAAGGAGCTACCAATCCACTACAGCAGCCACTCATTAACCAAATTGCAGCAAAACATGAGGCCACACCCATGCAGATTGCGCTGGCCTGGCTGCTGAACAAACCTTTAACCCTGGCCATTCCGAAAATGACCAGCGAAAAGCATATTCTCGAGAATATTGAAGCAGCAGGTATTGAATTGGATGAACAGGAAATGAAGCTGCTGGATGAAATTGCTGATTAAGCGTACAGCGATTAATGGTCTTCACACAAAACCTCTTGTAAAGGATTTACCAACAAAGCGGAATTATTTTGGACTTGGAATGTTCGGCTATTGAACGCAAGTTGGCATTGGTTAAAAACACATTTTACTGTGCTTTAAACTTTATTTTTTTGCTGTAAATAAAAACCACAATTGTATCAGCTGCAAATTTTTTCTTGTTTTCTGTTACAAAATCAAAAAAAAATCCACCGGATTATCAAAAACACTCAGCTCGGACAAGTACTTGGTTTGAAGTGCGGCATTTATTGCAAAGTTGCGACAACGGGGAAAGATATTATGAACCAAAACTACTTGTAGTTTGATGGATAATTCGTTGGCAATGGATGAAAAATTAATTAACTGACCAATTCTGCCTGCACATAATGCCATGAACTTTTGAAAAGCATTGAGGTCTCCGATATTTATGATCTGTCTTACATCTCTCTCTACATAGGTTGCATTATAATTTCTCAGCCACTCGCCTGGATTGAGCTCCTTATCATAAATTCTTGGATAACCACCATATAATATAGCTTCCTGATAGGTCTGTTTTTCGAAAGGCGTCTTCTGGAGTTCGCTCATTGAAAAGGGCAATAAGTTAAATAGGGCTACCCTGCCTGCCAGGCTTTGATTGATTTGCTCCATGAGTAAAAAATTTTGAGAACCGGCCAAGATATACTGCCTGTCAGTATTGGAATCGACATAGAGTTGTATAAACGAGAAAATATCCGTTACATATTGTGCTTCATCGAAAATTAACTTTTTTCCTTTGGCATTGAGAAAACCTTTAGGGTCGGAAATGGCAAATTCTCTTTGCTCGATATCTTCAAAATTAACATAACTAAATGTTGAGCACATTTTTTAACCAAGGTAGTTTTTCCCGATTGCCTTGGTCCATTAATGGTGATAACAGGGTATTCCCCTACTTTCCCCTACTAAGGACTCTATTTTATCTTCTATCTGTCTTTGGATCATGGCACAAATACAGTTGGTACATATTAGAAACGCAAGTTCTAGTTTGTACTTTTATTAAAATCATTAATAACTGAATAAGCAGTCCTGGTATAAATCAATAAAACTATCCCGTTTACTGCAAAACAGTGTCACTTTTAATTGTTCACCCCTGAAACTGTTCATCAGCCGTATCTTTTCAGGCATAATTATCTAGTTCCCTGAAGCAGAAACCAATCAACCCAGGCGTACATTTGTTTTGCGGAATTGGGGCGTAGCGGAATTTTACGGTTTTAATCCAAAAAAACATCGTTGGGGTAGCTAAAACATAGTAGGTATTGACTATCGTGCTTTCCCATTTTTTGTAATCGCAAACTGAATTTGTGCGCCAGCACGGGGGCCATAAACATTGCTGATGTGCGCTAGGTGATTAAGGTTGAAAATAATATTATACGATAGTATCGAATATTTTTTACTATTTTTGTACGATAGTAACGTATATATCATGATCATGGAAACAACCTTATACAGATTCAATCCCTGGTGGGAGCAAAAACAAGCCTTTCAGCTTATTGACAGACCAGCTTATGTGAAGTTGTTGACGGATTCGCTTGACAATGATCAAATCATTTTATTGACTGGCCTGAGAAGAATTGGCAAAACCTCGCTGATGCGCCTTACGATATTATGGCTGATCAACCAACTTATGGTTAATCCTAAGTATATTTTTTATGTGAGTCTGGATGACTACACATTAAAAGATGCCAGCATTTTAGACATTATTGATGCTTACAGAAAAATACAGCAAATCAGCTATGATGAAAAGGTTTATGTTTTTCTGGATGAAGTGACCTACAAAGTAGATTATGCCTTGCAGCTTAAAAACCTGCATGATTCCCAACATACTAAAGTTTTTGCTGCTTCATCATCTTCCTCTTTGCTGATTGAAGGTAAGCACTATATCACTAGACGCAACAAGCTGATTGAGGTTTTACCATTGGATTTTAAAGAATATCTACAGTTTAAAGCGATTAAAATCAGCAAGGGCGACTCCCATCTGCTGGACAGTGAATTCGAAAACTTTTTAAAAACCGGTGGCATTCCAGAATATGTAACCAAAGGCGATCCAGCCTATATCCATGAATTGGTTGATGACATCATCATGAAAGATATTGCTGCAGCACATAACATACGGCAACCAAAAGTGCTTAAAGACCTCTTTTTGCTGCTGATGGAAAGAGCCGGCAAACAAGTGAGCCTGAATAAACTGGCGAAGATATTGGGCGTTTCTGTTGATTCGGTTGCGCGATATTTTAATTTATTCGCTAAAGCCTATCTTATTTATCCTGTGGACAGATACGGAAAAACCAATGAGCACCTCTTATCCCCGAAGAAAATTTATGCTCCCGATACCGGACTTCGTGTTTACTATACAGGCTTCAGAGACAAAGGCAGTTTGTTTGAAAATTATGTTTACCTCAAGCTCAAGTCTTTTCATCCGGAATATCTTTATACCGGCCAAACAGAACTGGATTTCAGACTTGAAAACGGACATATCATCGAAGCCAAGTATCACAACGAACCCCTATCCGAAAAGCAACAAAAAATTTGGGCTACGCTAAAATCTTCAGATCGCCATATCGTAAGGAATGAAGTTGAGCTTGAACAGCTTTGGAAAGAGATGATTTCAGGTTAAGTCAAATCGTGTGTCAAAACTTGTGAAGGAACAAATTCTTTTGTAAGGCAAGTTTGCAAAGTTTACTTTGAGATAGATGAATATGTTTTGGGGAAATATTTATGGCACACATTGCAAAATTGCGCCAGCGCGGGGTGACGCTGAGTCAGGATTCATATCTTAACATTTATGTGTTTGAAAAGCCAAGGTGAAAGCTATGGAAAATCTATTGTTTTTAATGATTTCTCACTTTGGATAACCTAAATTATTATAACATTCCAAGGTTCTTATAAAAGTCGACCAATCCATAAATCATTTCTGAGCCAAAGGGTGCTATAGCATGGGTAGTATCTTCTATTTTAAATATCCATGCAAGGAAAAAAACGATAACTATAAGAATCGAGATTATTTTTCCTTTTCTCCCCAATTTTTTGAAGAACTCTACATCTTTTAAATCAATTACTTGAATTACAATAATTGGCATTGCTAAAATAAAAATATAATACGAGTAAATAATCCACTTGCTAATGTTTAACTCCATCATTGGAGTGGTAGGGTTTTTAAGTGCAACAGAACTAACATAAGCAGCCAAAGGAGTACCTAATATGCCATAAATTTTTAAAGGCAAACTCCTAAGTACATGACAAAAATTTACAACAATTTCTAAATTCATCTAAATCATTTGAAAACAACACCTTAGCAAGATAAGTCAACCCATACTTGAATAAGCTTTTGGCTCTTCGCCCGTGCTTTTTAATCTTGATTGGTCGTA
>JAHJRN010000072.1 GCA_018830865.1 Patescibacteria group bacterium
AAGATAATTTGGGGGACTGTGAAGATAAAGTATTTGTAGTTAGTAGTATATTAACAAATCTGGGTGTGCATAATTCAATAGTATTGGGCACTCATAAGGGTCAGAAACACGCGTGGGTTGAGGCGAAGGCCAATGGGGACGAGTATATAATCGAAACCACAAGTAACAAAATTATCCCGAAAGAAGAATATAAGAAATATGGATATTACAGTAGCTATGGGGGAGTAAGTGATATTGATTGGTCACGATTGCTTGTGACGGTAACAGTATCGGCGATAATTAGTACAATTATTGCTATTGGTGTTAGAAAGATCATAAAATAGGATGATATAGAATGATGAAAGTAACTAAAAAACACAAAATGGCAATCGGAGGGGGGATAGCGATTGCTATATTTGCACTGGGTCTATATTATCTATATGCAAAAGAGAAACCAAAAAAAAATGAAAAAATAAAAGAAGTTTGTAACTTAACAGTATATTTTACTGTTAAATATGGAGTAACGCGACCTGTAGGAGCTACTATGAAACTAACAAATATAAAAGAAAAGAAATCATATTTTAAAACAATCACAGATGAAGGACTTTACTATTTTAGAAATATACCTTTAGGTGAATATAATCTTGAAATCGGCTATGGACATGGAGTAGGGTATGTAATACTCCCTAATACAAAGAAATATGCGGTATTTAATATACCTAACTATGAACATCGAATAAATATAGCATATGAAAAAGAACTAGAACCAGAAGTATTGCCAAAAGATGCTTATGTTAAACGCACTATGAGCAAAGGTGATGGCAGTCTTAGATTTGAAGTTGTTGATGAAAGTGGTAATCCATTATCTAGTGTTACTGTTACACTGACACATCCTAAGTATGGTTTTTATATGTATTTTACGGGAAAGGGGAACACTTGTAATTTTATAGATATACCATCAGGTGTTTTTAAAGAATATTCCATGAAGATGACTATGACAAAAATAGGATATGAGATGGTGACTACAACTTATAGTGAAATTGAACCTGGAATAACTTATAGATATAAGATTACTATGGGGAAAAGGAAATGATACAATGGGCAAATTAAAGGATAAAAAAAGGATAACATATATAGGAATTGGAATAGGGACAATAATTGTAGGGGGGATTGTTGTTTATCTATTATCAAAAAAATAAAAGTTGAAGAAAAACCCGAAGAACCTACGCCTATACCTATACCTGTAAGCTTTGCTATATATGTAATAGGTGTAATAGATGAAAAAAAATATGCACTTGCTAATGCAATAGTAGAACTTAAACAAAAAGGTATTGTAAAAGCGCGTTGTAAAAGTATAAAAGGAGGTATATGCAATATATATAATCTTCTAACAGGGGTATACGATGTCATAGTTTCAGCAAGTGGGCACGAAATAAAAACACAAAGAATGACCATAACTGGTGATAACTTTCGTTTTTATTTACGGAGGTCGATTTAAATGAGAAAATTGACAAAAAAACAGAAATTAATCATAGGAATAGGAACTATAGCAACAGTGGGAATTGGAGTTATTGTTTATTTCCTATCCCAAAAAGTAAAAGCTGAACCTCCATTGCCACCAGTACCGAGCTGTACTCTAAAGGTGAATCTTCATGTATATAAAATGCCTCAACCCGTAGGAGCAATTATAGAATTGAGAAACAAAGATGAAAAGAAATCGTATTTTCAAACGGTTACTGATGCAAATGTCTATTATTTTAAGAATATTCCACTTGGCAAGTATTATCTAGCTCTGAGTAACGAAAAGGGAATAGAAGGTTCATATGAATACTGTGTAAAAAGGGGTCTTATGTATCATACAGATTGGATGAAATGCTATACATCAAAATATAAACGAAATATTACTACAACTATCCCCGAATTTTTAATAATTGACCATGAATACGTATTTGATTTATGGTATACCCCATAAATTGTGATAATATGAAACATCTCCACCACTTTTGGATTGGCATGACTTTTATTGGTATTGGGATAGCTCTACATGATTTATGGCAGCATGAGAAGATAAGTTGTTCTTTGGGCACGATAACAAAGGGTGTTGAATGTAGAACGGCGTTTAATAGAGGGTGATATAAGTGCTTTCAATAATTATTCCAGTATGTAGTGAAGAAAAACATCTACCAAATTTGTTAAATTCAATAAAAAATCAGACTTATACAGCTTATGAGATTATTATATCAGATTGTAGTAGCAAAGATCATACTATCGAAATAGCTAAAAACTATGGATGCAAAATTATCCGAAGTTGTTTTTATAACAAGAAGTTTACGAATCCACAAAAGCAGGCGATAGAGTTAAATAAAGGTGTTGAGCTCGCAAATGGTGATTATTTTCTATTTATAGACGCCGATATGATCTTAAATGATAAGAATATGCTAGATAAAGTTATGACCTACTATGTTTCACGCTATAATATAGAAGTTGGTACATTTAAGATTGAGCAATCAAAAGGGAATTGGGCAACACACGTGCGGGAAATCTATAGGTTTTTTATACCATTCGCTACGCAAGTTATATTAGTTAGAAAGGACATATTCTATAGTGTAGGCGGGTTCAAACCCGTAGGCTATTGCTTAGATGTGGAATTTACAAAAAGAATTAAGCAAAAAGGGTATAAAATACATCAAATACCGCTGTGGGTGACGCATACGAGGAAATATTATATGCTTTCTCCAAGTACGGGGATTAAAGCATTGGGTAGCATTGTGCCAAAATACAAAAGAAGGCGGTTGTTCAGTAGGGCGAAACCGGTTTACCAAAATATAAATGTGATAAAAGCATTATAGAGATAGGTGATAGTTATGCCTTGGAAAAAAACTTATGGTACTATCGGTCAAAAATGCGTAAGATTTGGGAAGGTAAAAAAGAAAGTATGCGTTAAATGGAGTGGAGGTAAGAAAAAACAAGGACAACCTGGTAAAAGTTGTGTGAAAAAGAAAGTACGAACTGTAAGACAATGCAGGGATTTCGCTTGAGGAAGTGATTATATGCCACGAAAAAAGAGAATTTGTATACGAAAGAAATGGATTAAGAGACCTTATTGTAAAGATTTCAAAACCAGAGGACGAATCACAGGCAAATGTAGAAAAATGAGTAAGAAAAAGATTCGGCAAAAAGTTTGTGCTAAATATAAATAAGGAGGTCTGGTAATATCACAAAGAGACATACGCATTTTAAAATAAGGAGTCCAAAAGGATGTCGCAAGTTTCGAACAATTGACCCCGGAAGGGTAGGGCATGTGAAAATGACTTTATGCATCAGGAAACCGCATAAAGGAGAAAAACCAGCTCGCGGACGAAAATATGCCAGTGAAATACAAAGAATATTAGTAGAAAAAGGCACAAAAACATATAAAAAAGATATAGCAAAGATAAAGAAACATGCTCAAAAACTATGCGAAAGACGAGGGAAAAAGTTAGTACGAAAAGGTAAAGAAGATTATATCTGCAAATGATCAAAGCTTAGCATTATGTTTCTCTAAAATATTTTCGCAACCTGGTATATACAATTTCAACTCAGTTTTAGATGGAATTTTACTATTCGCTGCAATCTGAAATGCTAATGCAATTATATCTGTCGTAGTCCAAGTATTATCAAATTCTTTTAATTCATTTAAAAGATTCATAAGATAACTATGTAGCCAAGTCTCTACTTTTAGCATATTATAATTCTTTGCCATCAAAAACGATATTGGTTTACTAATATTTATATATTATTATTGATTACTTGTTATTAGGTGAAAACTTATGGCAAAACGAAAAAAACCAATAAAAGCAATCTGCGTGAGAAAAAAGATGGGTAAAGGTATGTCCAAGAAAACTGCAAGGAAAGCTTGTGGAGTAAAAGGTACAAGAAGGCGCAGACGACGATAAATGTATCTTTTCCTCCTTTTTTTATTTTTTGAGGGAGTTTCATGGCGATAATGACGAAAATGCCTAAATACGGTGCATTAAGCATCTGCCATTTGAGGTATTTGCTAATGTTAGAGCAAACACTTATACAAAGCCAAAGTTTTCGGAATCTCACTTTTTTCCCCATATAACTAAATAAATGCGATTTAAGGCGTTTGAAAGTTCAGGTAAGGAATTATATTACCTCGATTAAGTTATGCCTTCTGAGAGCGTTTCTATGCATTAAATTCTTTAATCTTCGTCTAACTCCCTGATATACTCCCAAAGCTAAAGCATATGGGGTTCTAAGGTCTATATCGTTCCTATAGTTGCCTCTTTAGGGGTATCAGTACTCCCTTCGCATACATCCCTGTCTGCATACGATTGACCTATGCTTTGAGATGAGACGCTAATGTTGAACGATGCATTCACATCAGCATGGTCAACGTGTCCACAATTTAGACACTTAAATGCCTTATCATTTCTATTACCTATCCAACCACATCTCGAACATATTTGACTCGTATATGATGGTTCAACATAGATAATCGGTATTCCATGTAGCTTGGCTTTATATTCTATCATCTGCTGTTGCTGGTAGAATGACCAACAGTTCATGGAATATTTGAATGATTTGGCTTGTTTTGTTGTATTCCTTATATTTTTCAAATCTTCCATTTTTATACCACAATTGTTTTGTATGGCTATGTCTACAACTTTACTGCTCATCTTATGGTTTATATCTCTGACAATTCTACTTTCTCTATCTTTCACCTCCTTTAATTTCTTATACTTGCCATTTTTCTGCAAGTTTTTTCTCATATACATATACTTTTTATGAATATGTTGGAGTTCTTTACCCAATTTCCAAACTTTGCCTGTTTCTGGGTTTGATACAACTATACTATGGCCTGTTGTATTCCTATCTATACCTATGAATCTATCTGTCTCTATTATCGGTAGTTCTGGTATAGTTACTGATATGTATGCAAACTCATTATCTATCTCTATTTGGTTAATCTTTTTAAAATCATTTCTAAACTGATAATTTAATTCAAATTTCAAACACGGGATTTTTATTCTTCTCAACTCTTTATCAACTTTTATCGATTGGTTAGGTATGGTTAATTTTACATTATTAACTTTTTTCGCTTTTTTATCATATGAATATTTTTTTAATATCTGATTAGCAATAGCAGATTTTAAGCCTATATGTTTAACATCCTTAGAACTTCTGATTTTATACTTAATGCCATGTTCAGCGACCTTTCTTGCTAACATTAATTCATATGTGAAATCTCTATTGTGCCTAATTTTAAATGTTAATATCATTTTCCTCTTTGCTCCTCAATATATTTCTTAACGACTTCTAGTGTTACTGCACCAACTGAAGATATGAATTTTGAACGTGTCCATAGTGTCGGTAGTCTTGTTTTTAATGATGGGAATTCCTCCCTTAATTGATGAGATGTATAACCTTTAATTTTACTAACTATAGAATATACTCCAATTTTGGGATTTACATCCACTAAAAAATGGATGTGGTCAGGCATCACGTCCATATCTAAGACATTATAATGGTATTCTCTTTGCTTATCAATAATCATCTCCTTAAATCTATTCCTAATTTTTTCATCCATGAATATTTTTCTACGATATTTTGGACAAAATATTACGTGATATTGACATGAATATATTAGGTTATTATCACCTTTATATTGTTTTTCATTATTTTTAATCTCCATTGTTATCATAGACTATATGTTTCATCTACTATATATATATTTGCCCAATTCCGAAATTCATCCCAGTGATAAATCATCTGGGCTTTCTTTCGGATTTTTTGTCGTAATTGTGTTAGTGTTTCTCAATATCCGGAATCACTGCTATTATTATGTCCTCGTGATTCGCTACCACATTCCCTCGCTCATAACTCAATCTTTTAAAAAAACTCAATCTCCCACGAGGTATTTTCTTTGTCTCTCCATCTAATGTTTTCTGTGTATATTCCTCGAATAGCTTGGCC
>JAHJRN010000020.1 GCA_018830865.1 Patescibacteria group bacterium
AAATCAGCCGCAGCCTGTCTGATAGGGACGGTAGATTTGAAGATCCCTCGGATGACCTCGGGACGCGACTCTTCTATGCATGAGACGCGACTCTTGTATAGACGCTGTTCGTTTCCTGAGCGAGTCCGACGAGTCGAAGGACCTTCAATCCAGCCGCAGCCTAGTTCTATTTGACCGGAATCTCGTCCGCGGGGATCTGGTCGAGGTCCGCATCCGTGATGCCGAGGCTGTAGAGGCGCATGAGACGATAGGCCTCGTCGCCGTTCTGGAGATAATGGACCGATAGGTCCTTCGGATGGATGTAGTATGCCTCGCCGTGTTCCTGGACGCGGAGGACGATACGGCCTCGGAGGCGGTTTTTGATAGACCAGTCGCCCCGCTCGATGGTCGCGTAGTCGGTCTCGGAAACGCCGAGGCCGAAGCTGCGCATCATCTGATAGGCCGTGGGGCCGTCCTTCATGTAGAAGCGCGAGCCATCGGTCGGGTTCAAATACCAGGCCTCTCCATGCTGTTGGACCTGCAGGAGGATGTAGCCGCGCAGACGGTCGACGAGCGCGGCGTTGACGCGGGCACGGACCTGTTCCTGATACAATGCGGGCACGGCCGTCGCGGCGCCGGGCTTCGCACTCGGCAGTTCGTCCATGTACGCGTCATAGGAGCCCCACATCGTGGCGGTCTTGGTCGCGGACGTGGAGACGAATTGCTGGCCGATCCATCCGCGGCCGCCATCCGTCTCGACGCGATACCAACCGTCCGTGAAGCCGATGACCTGCACGGACGTGCCGGCCGACAGGGTCGAGAGGATGTTCGTGCCGTCCGTGCACGCGTCGTCCCGCAGGAAGACCGCGGAAGCGATGGTGCCGCTGCCGGCATACTGGTAGACCGGGTCCACATAGCATCCCGAGCCGGCGTAGGCGGGCGTCGGGGAAGTCGAGGTCGCACCGAGGAGACATGAACAGGCTGTGAGGATGGTGAGGAGACGTGTCATATGGTGTGTTGGCTTTCATGCTACAGGACCATTGATGTTTCGCCAAACGTCTGGTACCCTCGGCCGATATGGATCTCGTCCGCCTCGGCACGACGCTGCGCGACCGCAAGGAACCCGCGTTTCGTTTCGGTCAGGCCAAGAAGGCGTTCACGGTCGACCTCGTCGACTCGTGGGAGGGGCTGACGACGTGGTCCAAGACGCTCCGTGCGGACATGGCGGAGGAGATGTCGTGGGACGAGTTGACGGTCCTCGAGACGCTCGAAGGTAAGGCAGGGGACGCGGTGAAGTTCCTGTTCGCGTGCGAAGATGGCGCGAAGATCGAGACGGTCGTGATGCGGCACGAGGACGACCGCAACACGGTCTGCGTGTCGTCGCAGGTCGGATGTCCGATGAAGTGCGCGTTCTGCGCGACCGGCGCCATGGGATTCACGCGGAACCTGACGGCCGAGGAGATCTTCGACCAGGTCATCCATGCGGCGCGGTGGCTCGAGAAGCACGGAGGGAAGGTGACGAACGTCGTTTATATGGGGATGGGGGAGCCGATGCACAACTATGACGAGGTGATGCGGTCCGTCCGGCTCCTGAACGACGGCGAGGGCTTCAGCCTCGGTGCGCGGCACATCAGCATCTCCACATGCGGCATCGTGGCGGGCATCCTCAAGCTCGCGGAGGAACCGGAACAGGTGAATCTCGCCGTTTCCTTGCATTCGGCCGTTCCGGCCACGCGCACCCGGATTATGCCCGTGAACGAGGTCTATCCCATCGACAGTCTCATGAAGGCGGTCGCGACGTATGCGGAGAAGACGAACCGCAAGGTGTTCTTCGAATATCTCCTCCTCGACGGCATCAACGACACCAAGAAGGAAGCCGCGGCGCTCGTGAAGCTCATGATCAAGAACAAGCGCCTATATCACGCTAACGTCATCAAGTACCACGACACGCACGTGTTCACGCCGACGCCTCGGGACCGGCGTCTCCAGTTCGTGACGTGGCTGCATGAAGGAGGTATCCCTGCCACGGCGCGCCGTTCGTTCGGCGAAGACATCCATGCGGCGTGCGGGCAGCTCGCGACGGAGAAGAGATGAACGGGACGCTCCGAAAATACCTACCCCATCGGAAGGGGTCGGTATTCTGTCGTCGTTGCCTTCGTGCGGGATGAAATGGTCCTGGCATGCCGGCCGACGGTCTGCACATGCTTGGTGATTACGTCGGTCCGATGCACATCAACGCCGTCTAGCGGCTCTTCTTTTTCGATGAGGCCGTCCGTCGGCTCCGGACATGCATGAAGACCAAAGCGCTCAAGATGGCGGCGAAGAAACACCAGACCGAGGGACCTGCGTTCGTATACACGGTGAACGCGACGGCGCAGGACGCCACGAGGGCGAGGCCGAACGTGACGATCCAGCGGGAACTCGATAGGAGGCATACCAACGTCCCAACGCCGACGTAGAACAGGCCGTAGAGGGGATTGATCATGGGCACGCCGTACACGAGATGGCTGCAGGAAAGGATGACCGGCGTCGGCGACAGGATGACGGCCACGAGGCCTGTCGTGCCGATGACCCAGCCGGCGATGACCAGCGGGAGCATCATCCGTCTCCGCATCGGCGAAGTTTCGGACATGCGGACGGCCCACGGGATGTAGGCCGGCCAGAACGCGTACGCGAACACGAGATACGACTTCACGAGGACATCGTTGAGTACGGTCCTGCCGAGCGTGAGCCAGACGACGCCTTCGACCGCCTGCTGCGCGGCGAAGATGAACGGCACGGAGGCGTATGCCCGCTCGCGTCCGTTCGGCGCCTCGAGAAGGCTTGCGGCCCCGATGGTCCCGATGGCGCCGCTCGCGATGAAACTAGCCGTCGCGGAAAAACACATGCGGTGGCGCGGTCATGGATATAAAAATCGGGCTTCCGTCGTGCCCGGTGTCGTCGTTCCCTTCATTCATGTCGATAGTAGCACGGTGTGTCGGCGTGACCGAATCCCGCATGGACGTGTCGACCTGATATACTCGGAGGGACATGGAGGCTTTTTGGGCGTTCCCGTACCTCGGCGTCATCGCGTACGCCGCCTTTGTCTTGTCGTTGCTTTTCGTCTCGCGTCCGGCCTATCTCGCGTTCCGGAGACGGCACAGCGGATTCGGCGTCGTGTTCAACAGCGTGACGGGCATCCCGGAACCGCTCGTCTCGGTCCGGCTCCGCGATCTGCACGGGCAGGTCGTGGGGTCCGCGGTGACCGATCGCGCCGGGCGCTACCGCCTGCTCGCGCATCGAGGCGAATACCTCGTGGACGTGACGAAGGAGGGGTTCACGTTTCCGTCCGCGTATCTCGGCACGGGGCGTCGCAGTACGGTCTACGGCAATCTCCTGCCGGCGAAGCACGTCATCATCAAGGACCACGGGGTCATCACCAAGAACATCCCCATCGACCCTATCGCGGGACGACGGAGGTCGCGTGCGTTCGCGTGGCGGCCGCACATCGATACGAACGTGCAGGTCGCGGCAGGGACGCTCGGTCCGCTCGCGGCCTTCGCGCTCCCGTGGTTCCTGATGCGCGATTCCGTCGCAGGGTGGGTCGTCTTCGTCGGGTATGTCGGACTGTCGGTCAAGCGCCTGCTCTCGTTCAAGCCCGCGGCGCCGCCGTTCGGGACCGTCCGCGACGCGGGACAGGGGACGCCGGTCAGTCGTGCGGTCGTGCGCATCTTCGACGCGAAGAACAACAAGGTGCTCGAGACGCAGGTCACGTCCGAGAAGGGGCGCTACGCGTTCATCGTGCGGAAGGGCGCGTACTACGTGCTCGTGCAGGCCGAAGGATACCGGACGGTCCGTCTCAATTTCCCGAACGTGAAAAAAGACGGGCACCTGCTCGTCACGGACGTCCGCCTCCATCGCCTCGGCTCATCCGAGAAAGATCCGCTTATCGAGAAGTACGGAGGGATGAGCGTGCCGGACTAAAAATAATCGTCGTTGCGAGGAGTCAGACGACGAAGCAATCTTACCGAAATCCTTCGACCGAAGAAACAAGGTAAGATTGCTTTGTCACTCGCGGACTCGCTCCTCGCAACGACGGAATCAACGTTTTAAGTATCCCACTCCTCTATCTGGAGGACGTCGCGTTCGATGGGATCGGCGAGGCGGAGCGCGGCGATTTGCGAACGCGTGAGGATGGGCACGTGCGGGATGTCGGCGAGATGTTCGGGGACCGCCCAGACATCCTCTTCGGCCGTCATCCATCCGATATCATCGAACCGCGAGAGGTTCACGGGTCGGGAGAAGGAGCGGAGCGTTTTGCTGCCGTCCCCGATGATGTATTCGTGAAAATATGACATGACGAGCTCGCGGATGGTGCGGTAGACAGGCTCACGATAGCGGAGCACGGGATAATTCGTCTTGGAGATGGCGCCCCAGTAGCCGCCACGACGGAATACGGCGATGACATGGTCCAGGTCACGTCTTGAAGCGGTCAGGTCCACGACGAGGGGGCGATCGCCGTGGAAGCGGAGCGCGAGCGCTGCGAACATCGCGCCTTCGACGCAGTGCGCACGTTTCTCGCGGAGCATCATGCGCGGTGAGAGGCACGTGTCGCGGTCGTTACACGAGTTTTCCGGAATCTTTTCGAGGTAGTCTTGGATTTTTCGCGGCGTATCGAGCGGCTTGAGGATGGAGAGTTCACGGTCGGTGAGGCCAAACATATCCTCGACAGGATAGCATAACGAAGAGGTTCCGATGACATCTGGACAATCCCGTTTTTTTCCGGCATGATCATCCCCATCCCACACCCGGCACCTCCCTTGGATGGGCGGTATTCCCGGGCGATTTGGGTTCGAGAATCCTATGCAGGACAAAATCATCATCAAGGGCGCGCGGGAGCACAACCTCAAGAACATCTCGCTCGAGCTGCCCCGCAACAAGATGATCGTGTTCACGGGCTTGTCCGGATCGGGCAAGTCGAGTTTGGCGTTCGATACCATCTTCGCCGAGGGCCAGCGCCGCTACGTCGAGTCGCTGTCGGCGTACGCACGGCAGTTCCTCGGACAGATGGACAAGCCGGACGTGGACGAGATCGAGGGGCTCTCGCCGGCCATCTCCATCGACCAGAAGGCGCACAGCGCGAACCCGCGTTCGACCGTCGCGACCATCACCGAGATCTACGACTATCTTCGTGTGCTGTACGCGCGCGTCGGCCATCCGCAGTGTCCCATCGGCGGGGAACCCATCCGCAAGATGACGGTGGACGAGATGGTGGACGCCATCCTCAAACGGACCATCGAGATCCATTCGGTGCCGGAGGAGATCAAGAAGCGGCAGAAGACGAACCTGAAGGACGAGATCGTCGTCCTTGCGCCGGTCGTGCGCGGGCGGAAAGGGGAATACCACCAGTTGCTTCAAGATATGTACGAGGCCGGATTCCTCGAGGTGCGTCTCGACGGCAAGTGGCGTTCCCTGCGCGAACGCGTGCCCATGAGCCGATACCGCACGCATACCATCGAGGTCGTAGTGGACCGCGTGCCGCTCGCGTGGCCGGTCGAAGGCAATACGCAGATGCGCTCGCGCATCGCCGAGGCGGTCGAGACCGCCCTGGACCGCGCGGACGACACGGTCATCGCGATGCTGGACGACGGCACCGAACACCTCATGTCCGGCCGTTTTTCGTGCCCGACGCACGGGTTCGCGTTCCCGGAGATCGAGCCGCGTCTCTTCTCGTTCAATTCCCCGTACGGCGCATGTTCGACCTGCAACGGCCTCGGCACGAAGTTCCTCTTTTCCGAAGACCCGTGCGACGCCTGCGAAGGTCGTCGGTTGCGGACCGAGGCGATGCATGTGCTCGTCGGCGGCAAGAACATCGTGGAATGCACGGCGCTCACCATCGACCGCGCGCACGCGTTCCTCTCGGAGCTGAAGCTCGACGCCAACGGCACGGCCATCGCTGAGCCCATCCTGAAGGAGATCCTCGCACGTCTGCGGTTCATGCTGGACGTCGGCCTGCAGTACCTCTCCCTCGACCGCAAGGCCGGCACGCTCTCCGGCGGCGAGGCCCAGCGCATCCGGCTCGCTTCGCAGATCGGTTCACGTCTCGTCGGTGCGCTCTACGTCCTCGACGAACCGACGGTCGGCCTGCATCAGCGCGACAACGCGAAGCTGGTCGAGACGCTCGAGCGCCTGCGCGACGCGGGCAACACCATCATCGTGGTCGAGCACGACGAGAACACCATCGCGGCCGCGGACCACCTGGTCGACTTCGGCCCGGGCGCGGGACGGCACGGTGGCGAGATCGTGGCGCAGGGTTCCATGCCGAAGGTCCTCGACGATCCGACAAGCCTCACCTGCTCGTATCTGCGCGGCGACAAGGTCATCCCGTATCCCGCGAAGCGTCGCCCGCCCGCCAAGGAGCATCTCGTCGTCCGCAAGGCGAACGAGAACAACCTCAAGAAGATCACGGTGAAGATCCCGCTCAAGCGGCTCGTGTGCGTGACCGGCGTGTCGGGCAGCGGCAAATCCACGCTGATGATCGACGTCCTGTACCGCGCGATGGCCCAGAAACTGTTCGGCGCGATGGCGAAGCCGGGCAAGCACGAGCGCGTGGACGGCATCGACTGGGTGGATAAGATCGTGGACGTGGACCAGTCGGCCATCGGACGGACGCCGCGGTCCAATCCCGCCACGTATACCGGCGTGTGGACGCATGTCCGCGACCTCTTTTCCATGACGCCCGAGGCGCGCATGCGCGGCTACAAGCCGGGGCGCTTCTCGTTCAACGTGCCGGGCGGTGGCCGATGCGATCACTGCGAGGGCAACGGCCAGATCGCCATCGAGATGCACTTCCTCCCGACGGTGTACGTCGCCTGCGACGTGTGTAAGGGCAAGCGGTTCGACCGCGAGACGCTTGAGGTGAAGTACCGCGGCAAGAACATCTCGGACGTGCTCGGCATGACGGTGGAGGAAGCGGTCGTGTTTTTCCGCGACCTGCCGCCCATCCATGACAGGCTCAAGGTCCTCGACGAGGTCGGGCTCGGGTACATCCAGCTCGGGCAGTCCGCCACCTCGCTTTCGGGCGGCGAGGCCCAACGCGTGAAACTGGCGACGGAGCTCGCGCGACGCGATACCGGGCGCACGTTCTACCTCCTCGACGAGCCGACGACCGGCCTGCACATGGAGGACATCCGCAAGCTGCTCGAGGTCCTGCATCGGCTCGTGGCGCGCGGCAACACGGTCGCGGTCATCGAGCATAACCTCGACGTCATCAAGAACGCGGACTGGGTCATCGACATGGGTCCGGACGGCGGAGACCGCGGCGGCAAGGTGGTGGCCGAAGGCACGCCTGAGGACATCGCGAAGAATCCCAAGAGCGCGACTGGGGAATATCTGAACAAGGCGCTGAAGCGGAGATAAATAAACGGCCGACCAGAGGGGTCGGCTTTCGGTCGGGGGAAAGGGCTAGGCGACTTAGTATCTGGCGACGAACAGCGTACAGCTGTTCGGGATGCGGAGGGGTCCGCTGTCCACGATGGTCTCGTCGATGTCGGAGACGATGCCGGAACGGATGTTGGCGTCCCAATACGTCTCCGCCGTGGCGTACGAGGCGACGAGATACTGGATGACGTCGTCACCGCTCGTGAAGACGAGTTCGTCCGGATAGAGATGGGCGATGACGTTCCCAAATTCCGTGAGGAGGAGATCCTTTGCGTTTTCTTGGCAGAAGGCGTTCTCCTTCGCGACGATGGCGGCGGCGAGCTTCGGTGCGTGGTCGTGCAGGATTCTCGCGAGATGACTCCCGCGTTGGCCTGTCCGACATGCCGCATAGAGCCTCGCGCGTGGTCGCATGACGCGGCGGATGTCCTTCAATGCGCTTCGGACGTCACGGACCTGCCGGAAGACATGCGTCGCGACGACGATGTCGAATGAGGCGTTTTCGCACGCGATGTATTCGGGGTCGAGGATGAGGCCCGAGACGCGGATATCCTGGTCGGTCATGGCCTTGAACGCCGCGACCACCGCATCGCGTGAGCGATCGGCGATGATGATGGCCCAGCTCTTCGGGATGCCCTTGGCGTTTTCCGACCAGAGCCTGCCCGTGCCGCATCCGAGGTGCAGGACGCTCGCTCCGCGCTTACGCTCGATGCGGTCGAACGCCTAGGTGTGCCATTCGATCGGGTTCGTCCCGATGAGGTCGTGGAGTCGGAATCGCGTTTCGAGACGCTCACGTTCGTTCCTGTGCCCGTTCCGTCCGTCTTCCGTGGTATGTGGAAGGTTCATCATCGCTCCTTCGTCATCTGGATGGATGAGGCTCCAGCGTAGGCGACGCCGTGGCATGCGTCAAGGATTGGCACGTCTCCCGTGTCGCGGTACGCTATCCCGCATGGCGATTCCTGCCAGTATCAAGATCAAGAATGGCGTGCTTCCGGATGCTCCGGGGGTGTATTTGATGAAGGATGCGAAGGGGAAGGTCATCTATGTCGGAAAGGCATCCTCGCTCAAGCGGCGTGTCTCGTCGTATTTCCAGCGCCCGTCGGATGATCGCATCAGCCAGATGGTCCGTGAGATTCGGCGCATCGATTACCTCGTGAAGCCGACGGCCATCGAGGCGCTTATCCTCGAGGCGAATCTCATCAAACACTACTTTCCGCCGTACAACATCAAGGATAAGGACAACAAGAGTTTCCTCTATCTCGTCATCACGAAGGAGGAATTCCCCAAGCCGCTCCTCGTCCGCGGTTCGGACCTCGGCGACGACGCGACGAATCGATATAAAGCCGTGTTCGGGCCGTATACTTCACCCCGGTCGCTCCGTGCGGCGCTCGACCTTATCCGCAAGGCGATTCCTTGGTCCATGTGCGAACCGGGCCAGCCGAAGCCCTGCTTCTACCGTCACCTGAACCTATGTCCCGGCGTGTGCGACGGCACCATCTCGAAGAAGGACTACGCCAAGATCATCCGCGACCTCATCCGGTTCTTCGACGGGAAGAAGGATGTCGTCATGAAAACATTCGTGCAGGAGATGCGGGTCGCGGCCAAGGAGAAGCGGTATGAAGATGCAGCGACGTTGCGCGACCGTATCCACGCACTCGAGCATATCCGCGACATCGCGGTTCTGAAGCGCGAGGACGACGACGTGGACCGTATCCGCGAGGGCGAGGCGCCAGTGGACCTGTACGGCCGCATCGAGGGGTACGACATCTCCAACATCTCCGGTACGTCATCTGTCGCGTCGATGGTCGTGTTCGAGGACGGCGCCCCGGTCAAACAGGAATACCGGACGTTCCGCATCCGGTCCGTCCCCGGCTCCAACGACGTCGCCTCCATCCGCGAGACACTGATGCGGCGGTTCCGCAACCCATGGCGCCATCCAGATCTTCTCCTCATCGACGGCGGGAAGCCGCAGGTCAACGCCGGCACGTCGGTCATCCGCGAGCTTGAGCTCGGCATCCCGGTCGTGGGCCTCGCGAAGGGACCGAAACGGAAGAAGGACGAGCTCGTCTGTGACAAGAACAACCTCGAGATCTGCATCGCGTGCGGGAAGAGCCTGCCGCTGCTCGTCGCCGTGCGCGACGAGGCGCACCGGTTCGCCGTCGCCTACCATCGTCGTCTGCGCGGACGGAAGATGCTTGAATCCTAATCGTTTCACGCTATGTGCGGCATCGTCGGCTACATCGGGACCCGAAAAGCGCAACCCATCCTTCTGGACGGGCTGCATCGCCTCGAATATCGCGGCTACGACTCGTCCGGCGTCGCGCTCGTGGACGCGACGCTCGCCGTCACGCACGCGTCCGGCCGCATCTCCGAACTCGAGACGAAGCTCGGCGGCACGGTCCCGGCGTCGACGTGCGGCATCGCGCACACGCGGTGGGCCACGCACGGGCCGCCGACCGAGGCGAACGCGCATCCGCACCGTGACTGCACCGGCCGCATCGCGGTCGTCCACAACGGCATCATCGAGAACTACGCGGAACTGCGGACGGAACTCGAGGCCCGCGGCCATACGTTCACGTCCGAGACGGACACGGAGACGCTCGCGCATCTCATCGAGGAGGCGATGAAGGCGGGGAAGGGGCTGACGTCCGCGGTCCAGACGGCGCTTCGACGCGTCCGGGGCACGTACGGCATCGCGGTCGTCTCCGCCGACCAGCCGGACAAGATCGTCATCGCGCGGCTCGGCAGTCCCATCGTGCTCGGCATCGGCGACGACGAGCTGTTCGTCGCGTCGGACGCGAGCGCCATCATCGGCCATACGCGGGACGTCATCTACCTCGACGACGGCGAGATGGCGGTCCTCGGACGCGAGGGGCATCGCGTGATGTCGCATGACGCCAAGGTCGTCACGAAGGAGACCACGGAGCTCGATTGGTCGGACGAGGACGCCCAGAAGGGCGGACATCCGCATTTCATGCTCAAGGAGATGCTCGAGCAGCCGGAGGTCATCCGCAACAGCATGCGTGGCCGTCTGAATGTCGAGGAGGGGACGGCCGTGCTCGGAGGGCTGCGGGACGTCGCGGGACGCCTGCGCGACATCGATCGGCTCGTCGTCGTCGCCTGCGGGAGCGCGTACTACGCCGGGCTCGTCGGCGAATACATGCTGGAGGAATACGCCGGGATCCCGGTGGAAGTCGAGCTCGCGAGCGAATTCCGCTATCGCAAGCCGCTCCTGACGAAGCGGACCGCGGTCCTCGCCGTGTCGCAGTCCGGGGAGACGGCCGACACCCTCGCGGCCGTGCGTGAGGCGAAGATGAAAGGCGCGCTGACGCTCGGCATCGTGAACGCGGTCGGCTCGACCATCGCGCGCGAGACGGACGCCGGCGTCTACAACCACGCGGGTCCGGAAATCGGTGTTGCGTCGACAAAAGCCTTCCTTTCGCAGTGCACGGTCTTCGCGCTCTTGTCCGTTTTCCTCGGACGCCAGCGCCAGATGTCGCTCTCGATGGGAAAACGCATCGCCGAGGAGATGCGGCGCCTGCCGGATCTCGTCGCGGGCATCCTGGAGGGACGTGACGCCATCAGGGCCATCGCGGAACGATATGCCGCGACGACCGACGCGTTCTTCCTCGGGCGGAAGTACTGCGCGCCCATCGCGTTCGAAGGCGCGTTGAAGCTGAAGGAAATCAGCTACATCCACGCCGAAGGCTACGCGGCAGGGGAGATGAAGCACGGTCCCATCGCGCTCATCGATGCGACGTTCCCGACGGTCGTGCTGTGCCCGAAGGATTCGGTCTACGAGAAGACGCGCTCGAACATCGAGGAGATCCGCGCGCGCGGCGGGAAGATCGTCGCGGTCACGACCGAGGGGAACGAGGAGGCGCAACGCTTCAGCGACGATGTCATCTACATCCCGAAGACGCTCGAGATGCTGACGCCCATCCTCGCGGCCGTGCCGCTCCAACTCTTCGCCTACTACGTCTCGACGTCGAAAGGCATCGACCCGGATAAGCCGCGGAACCTCGCGAAGAGCGTGACGGTGGAATGAACGTGCGTTTTCCTAATATGTTATATTTCGGGCATGATATATCTTATCGGCGGGTCGCCGCGTGTCGGGAAGAGCATCGTCGCGAGACATATCGCGAAAACGACGGACGCCACGCTCGTTTTGACGGACGATATCTGCGAATCGGTCGAGAAAAAACTTCCAGAAGATGAACGTCAGTCAAAGTTTCCATTTCCGAGCTTTTCAGGCACGGCTTCGGAGAACGTCCATACGTCGGATGAGCTGGTCGACTTCCAATACGCGACTGCAAAAGCCCTTAGGCCAGAACTCGACAGGATTGTTGAAGAGACTCTATCGAACGGTGAGTCCGCGGTCATCGAAGGCGTGCATCTTCTTCCAGAACAGGTTCGAGAACTCTCTGATAGGCATCCAAAAAATATCCGTGCGGTATTCGTCGGTTCGGAGGACATCGGACGCATCATCGACGGGATCATGAGGAACACAAGCCCTGATAACTGGACAAGGGACAGCGATTCGGAAGTGGTCAGACAGATTGCCGAGTTCGCCTCCATATATAGCGGCCTGATCCGGAAAGAAGCGGAAGCGAATGATTTGCCGTATATTGAGCGGACCGATAATTTCGAGAAGGACATGAAATCCATCGTTGAAGCGATGACCAGTCATTGAAGACGGATGTCAACTATGCAGAATAATCATGATCGGCCGCCGGAAGCGCCGCAAATTCGTGCAAAGGATATTTTTGTCGATCCGCGACATGTGGAGCACTCGTTCGATCTACCGTTCTGGAGGGATGATCGGAAGCTTTGGGCATTGAAGATTCCGGCGGAAGACATGGATATCGATGATCTCCGATGGATACTCGATGTGCCGTTTTGGGAGGATACGGAAGGGAATATCGTAATTACCCCAAGCGACGTCATCCGTGATATGGACCGATTCCCGGACCATCGGGACAGGATTTTGCGTTGCGATACGTCGCATCCCATCGACATCATGAAGAACAGGAAAGGGGAGTGGTTGACGTTGGACGGTCTGCATCGACTTGTGAAACAGATTCTTGAGGGCAAGAAGACGATTCGTGTCAGAAAGATACCGCCCGAAATGGTCCATCTCACCGCGAAGGATGATATAGATACCTGATAACCACTGGAGAGAACATTATAAAGAGAGTGTCAGTGGGAAATCGACATATCCCCATTGGAACAGAAAAAGAACAGAACTATGGCTCAATCGAGCCGTATTTTTGGTTTTCACCGACCATTGACCATAGGGTGTTAGTGGCATAGAATGGGGATTAGTGGGACGGAGTGGGAATAAGAAGCAAGAGCTTTCCGGTCTTATGTTCATCGGCGAATTTCACCATACGCTAGATGAAAAAGGCCGGCTCGCAGTGCCGGTCAAGTTTCGTGCAGGACTCGCGGCAGGTGCCGTGGTCACGCGTGGATTGGACCGATCGCTGTTCCTGTACCCGAAGGACGTGTGGGAGACGCTAGCCCTCAAGCTCGCGTCATTGCCCATCGGTCAGGCCGATACCCGTGCATTCGCGCGCTTGATGCTCGCGGGCGCCATGGAAGTCGACCTGGACAAGTCCGGGCGTGTGACCATTCCCGAGGTCCTCCGCACATATGCGGGGGTCGCCAAGGATGTGGTCGTGACCGGTCTCTATGACCGGCTCGAGATCTGGGACGAAGCGTCCTGGAACGCATACGCCTCCAAGACGGAACAGGACAGCAATGCGATCGCGGAACGGCTCGGCTCCATCGTATGAACGAATCCGTCCATATCGCGGTCATGACCTCCGAGGTCATCGACGCGCTCGGGACGCGTCCAGGAGGACGCACTGTCGACGGCACCCTCGGTGCCGGGACGTATGCGGCATCCTTGCTCGAGGCAACGGCACCTGACGGCAGTGTGCTGTCGCTGGACGTGGATCCCGGCGCACTTAAACGGGCGCGGGAACGGTTCGCGCCGTACGGGAAGCGCTGGGTCGGCGTCGAGGCGAATTTCCGTTCCCTCGACCGCATCGCGGAGGAGCGCGGCTTTCGTCCTTGTGAGGGCGTCGTCCTGGACCTTGGGGTCTCGTCCGACGAACTCGCTGACGCATCGAAGGGCCTTTCCTTCATGAAGGAAGGTCCTCTGGACATGCGTCTCGGACCCCGCGCGAACGAGGATGGGCTCACGGCAGGCGATATCGTCAACTCCTGGAGCCGCGACGACCTCATTACGGTCATCCGCGACTACGGCGAGGAACGGTTCGCAGGCCGCATCGCGGACGGAATTCTCCGGGCACGCAAGGCGGCACGCCTCGTGGGGACCTTGGATCTCGTCTCGGTCATCCGTTCGTCCGTCCCTCGGACGTACGAGCACGGCCGCATCCATCCTGCGACACGTACGTTCCAGGCGCTCCGCATCGCCGTGAACGACGAGCTTGAAGCCTTGCGCGACGCCATCGCCGCCGCACGACGCATCCTGGCGCCCGGCGGACGCATCGCCGTCGTTTCGTTCCATTCGCTTGAGGACCGGATCGTGAAACATGCCTTCAAGGAGGCAGACGACCTGGTTCCCATCACAAAACGGCCCGCCATACCGTCAGAAGATGAGATGACGGCCAACCCCCGCAGCCGGAGCGCCAAGCTCCGCGTGGCGGAGAAACGTTAGTCCGGTCCGTCCACCTTAAGTCAAATCAAACACAAAATTCTTATTCATATGTCACGTGCGTTTGCATTCGCCATGACACGACCTCATGAACGCCTCGGCCTTCCGCAGCCGATCGGACGCCGCCTCCCGCAGGGGCTGGCCGGTTGGAATATGGTCATCGCGGTCATGATGTTCGCCTGCGTCTTCGGTTACGTCGTGCAGGTCAATAGCGCCGCTTCAAGGGGATTCGAGCTTCGGGACGTCGAGAAACGTGTCGAAACGCTCCGGTCTGACGTGATGGGTCTCGAGGATACGGTCGCGACGCTCTCGTCCGTCCAGGCGCTGAATGAACGGGCCATCGCGCTCGGATTCGTCCCTGTCCAGGGCATCGAGTACGTGAACCCTGCCGGCAAGACCACAGCGATGCGCTGACGGTCGAGGACTTGGATGAGCCGCAAGGCTTCTCCAAGGCTTCGACCATGAAGGGGCCTCGCGAACCGAATATCCTCCCGACGTGCGTGTCAGGAGGATTTTTCGTATCCCTTACCTCGGGACACGAAATGATGGGAGAGGGATGGCTCAGGATGACTGAAGACGTGTTATAATCACGCCATGCATTCGCGGACAGGAGCCGTGGCGAAACTTCTCATTGTCGATCTCTTCGGGAGCGTCGCGTGGTTTCCTGTCTGGTGGTACACGAAGGGGCTTGAGCGTGTGTTCGTGTGGGTACGACGTTCGTTGCAATACCGTGCAGCGTCGTACGCGTTCCGCATCTGGATCAAGAACATGCTCGTGCCGATGTACGGGCAATACGACTGGACCGGTCGTCTCGTCAGCGTGTTCATGCGCATCATCGTCCTCATCGGGCGTTCCGTCGCGTTCGTGGCCGAGGCGCTCGTGTATGGGATCGGCATCATCGCGTGGATCGCGGCGCCGATTATTTTTGCTCTGCTTGCGGCGTGGAACATCACGTCAGGAGCCTTCCTCCGAAACGTATGAGCGAACTTGCCCGACCTGTCGCCATCGTCTGCGCCCAATGCGGCGCGGATCCGCGTCTGACGGCATCGTGCAAGGCATGTGGCGGCGCTGGTATCGGCGTCGCGTCGCCGGATGGGTTCCTCGTCTGGTCCGACCCGGTCGACGACTTCACCATCGCCCTGCGTGCCATCAAGAAGAACGCGACCGTCATCTTTCATCTTGCCATCATGATCGGCCTCGGCGTAGCCGTCGCGGCGATTCTGTGGAGTCTTACGCGCCTCGACGACGTGTCCGTCATCCGTGAGGCCTCGTTCTGGGTCTCGGGACGATGGGACGTCTCCCTCGCGTGGTTCGCGGCGTTCCTTGGCTGTTTCCTCATTTTTCGGCTGTCGGAGTATTCCAGCGATGTCCGGAGCATCCCCGGATGGGCCATGACCGAAGCGCAACTCGAAGCGCATGACGCCGCCGCTCCGACCCGCGCGGACCATCGGTTCGAGATAGCGCCGCATTTCTCCGAGGAAGCGCGCGACACGGTCGAGCGAGCGTACGGCATCGCACATGACCTGAAGCGGACCGAGGTCCGGCCGGATATGCTGTTCGCCGCGGCGCTCACGGGTCCGTCGGGTGGCCTGTTCATGGCGCGGCTCGGCCTCTCGTTCGACCTCGTGAAGAGGCCACTCGCGACGCTGATGATTTCGGACGCGTCGGCCGGGAATCCGCCCATCGCGTTCTCGAAGGAGACCAAACGGTCGCTCGCGCTCGCCTATGCCGAAGCGCGCACCGCCCGGCGCAAGCACGTGAGCCCCATCGAGCTGTTCCTCCAGTCGTTCAAGGACAGTCCCAAGCTTCAGACGCTCCTCGATCGTCTCGGGTTCCCGGCGGAACATGTGATGAAGGTCGCGGAATGGGTACGTCTTCAGGAACAGTTGCGCGAGGATTACCTGCGCTTTGTCGAACTTGCGGCGTTGAAACCGAAATCCGTGATGAACCGCGCCATGACGGCGCAACAGACTCCGCTCCTTGACCGGTTCAGCGAGGACCTGACCATCGCGGCACGCAACGGCTATCTCCAGCCCCTCATCGGACGCGAGCGTGAGATGGAGGAGCTCCTGCGCGCCATCGAGAGCGGCAACAGGTCCGTGGCGCTCGTCGGCGAGAGCGGAACGGGCAAAGGCGCGATGATCGAGGAGCTTGCGCGACGGATGGTGGAGGAAGACGTGCCGCCGGAGCTGTTCGACAGGCGTCTCGTGTCGGTCAACGTCGCGCAAGTCGTCTCGGCAGGCGAATCCGGCCTTGCGGCCGAGCGTCTCATCACCATGTTGCGCGAAGTCGGCATGTCAGGGAACGTCATCCTTGCGGTGCATGGCATCGAATCGCTTGTCGGCGGCGGCAGCGGACCCATGGACCTCGCGGAAGCGTTCGCGAGCGAGTTGGACCGCGGATATTTCATCGCCATCGCGACGACGACGCCGGCTGCGTGGACGCAGTACATCGAACGGCGATCGCTCGGCACGAAGCTCGTCAAGGTCAATGTCACGCCGCTCGAGGCGGAAGACACGCTGCGTGTCCTCATGGCGAAGAGCGGGTCCATCGAATACGTGAACAAGGTTTTCCTGTCGTACGGCGCGCTCGAGAAGGCGACGACCTTGGCGATGCGCTATCTGCGCGACGTGGCCCCGCCCGAGAATGCGCTCGACGTGGTCCGCGAGGCCGCGGTGCTGGCGCGGAAAGCGCGGGGCGAGCGGACGTTCGTGACCGCGGAGGACGTGGCGAAGGTGGTCCATGACAAGACGAACATCCCGGTCGAAAGCGTCACCGGCGGCGAGACCGAGAAGCTGCTCGACATGGAGAACCGCCTGCATGGCCGCGTCATCGGTCAGGATGAGGCAGTGACGGCCGTCTCGCAGGCGTTTCGACGAGCACGCGCGGACCTGCGTGAAGGCAAGCGACCCATCGCGAACTTCCTGTTCCTCGGACCGACCGGCGTGGGGAAGACCGAGCTCGCCAAGGCGCTCGCGGCCGAGTATTTCGGCGACGAGAATCGCATGATCCGGCTCGATATGTCGGAGTACCAGGACGCGACGTCCATTCATCGGATGATCGGACAGGCAGGGGACCAGCGCGGCGGTCTGCTCACCGAGGCCGTGCGCCACGCGCCGTTTTCCATCGTCCTGCTGGATGAGGTCGAAAAGGCGCATCCGGATATCCTCAATTTGTTCCTCCAGGTCATGGACGACGGACGCCTCACCGACGGGGTCGGGCGCACCGTGGACTTCACGAATGCCGTCGTCATCATGACCTCCAACGCCGGGACGTCCTTCATCCAAGCGGAAGTCACGAACGGCACGCCGTTGGACGTCATACGGACCGCCCTGCTCGAACGTGAGCTGAAAGGGATCTTCCGTCCGGAATTCCTCAATCGGTTCGACGGCACCATCGTGTTCAGGCCGTTGACCATGGACGACATGACGCAGATCGCGCATCTGCAGATTCATGCGGTCGGTGCTCGGCTGGAGGCGAAAGGCTTCATGTTCCATGCGGAGGATGAGGCGGTCGAAGCGCTCGCGAAAGACGGGTACGACCCGATGTTCGGCGCGCGTCCGTTGCGACGTCTCATCCAGGAACGCGTGGATAACGCGCTCGCGGACGTGCTGTTGCGGCATCAGGCGGAGCGCGGCGACACGATCGTGCTGAAGGCGGATATGACGGTGGAAATACGGAAAGCGGACGCGGTATGATTACGGACCGAACCATCTTCCTGACAGCGGCGCTTACGGGCGCCGTGTTCGCGATGGTCTGTTCCTATCTCCTGACGCACCTGACCGCGTTCGTGGCCGAACGCGTCGGCGCCGTGGACAAGCCGACCGGCGGACGGAAGATCCACACGCGAAGCATCCCGCTGTTCGGTGGGGTCGGCATCGCCGTCACCATCCTCGTCGGGATGGGGCTTTTGGCAATGAACGAACTGCTACCCGGCATCTCCGGCGTCCAGCTCGCCGGATTCGCGGTCGCCATCGTCATCCTGACAGTCGGCGGCATGATCGACGACCGATATCCGCTCACGGCCGGTATCCAGCTTGCGTTCCCACTCCTCGCGGCCGTCACAATCGTCGCATCAGGGACCGGGATCATCCAGGTGACGAATCTCGTAGGGCATGGCGCGTTTTCCCTTCGTTGGTGGTCGTTCGGACCGGACGGACTGTCGTTCCCCGCGGATATCCTGACCATTTTTTGGTTGCTCTTCGCGACGTATGCGACGAAACTCATGGACGGGCTTGATGGGCTCGTCGCGGGCCTCGCGGCTATCGGAGCGAGCATGGTCGGCGCGCTGACCATCTCGCCGGCGTATTTTCAGCCGGGCGTCGTCTGCCTCGCGGCGACGGTGAGCGGCGCGTATCTCGGGTTTCTGCCGCGCAACATCCATCCGGCCAAGCAGTTCCTCGGCGAAGCCGGAAGTACGCTCGCCGGGTTCACGCTCGGGTTCCTCGCCATCGTCTCCAGCGCCAAGGTCGCCATAGCGCTCGCGGTGCTCGCCATCCCGCTCGTGGATGCGGGCCTCGTCGTGCTCGGACGTCTGCGTCGCGGCAAGAAGCCCTGGATCGGCGATGACACGCACCTGCATTTTCGTCTCCTGCGCGCCGGTGTCCCGTATCGTACGGCCGTCGCCCTGCTCTGGGCCGCGGCTTTCGCTGCCGGACTGCTCGCCCTCGGCCTGCAGACGCGCGGTAAGGTCTTCCTCGTCCTCGGTCTCGCGATGCTGACTGTGTTCGCGTCGTGGTTGTTGAATCGGCACGCACGAAAAAAGAAAAAGGCATCGAAATGACGACCCTCCGACGCACGCGGCGGCCTCGTACGCCCTCGACGAATCCGATGACCGTGACCCGAGCACTGACGATGCTCCTCCTCGCGACCGCGTTCGCGGCCACCGTCCTTCTCGTTTCGCGAGTGAG
The DNA here is from genome assembly GCA_018830865.1 of Patescibacteria group bacterium. Lineage (GTDB taxonomy): Bacteria > Patescibacteriota > Patescibacteriia > 2-12-FULL-60-25 > 2-12-FULL-60-25 > JAHJRN01. Next base: position 18,988 of record JAHJRN010000020.1, read on the forward strand.
ACCATCCGCGTCGTCGAGCGGCATCGCGGACGTGACGTCGCTCCGGATGGAGATCGCGGATACGGACGCCTCGCGCATGCGCGGCCTGTCGGGCCGGACATCGCTCGCACCCGAGGCGGCCATGCTCTTCGTGTTCGGCGAGCGCGGCATCTATCCGTTCTGGATGAAGGAAATGCGGTTTCCCATCGATATCGTCTGGATCGACGGCGACACGGTCGTGGACGTCACGACGCTTCAGCCGCCCGAGGAGGGGATGAACGTCCCGTCGAACCACATCCCGTTCGCGATGGCGGACCGCGTCCTCGAGGTGAATGCCGGACTGGCCGAGAGCCTCGGTCTGACGAAAGGTGCGACGGTCGTACTGCCGAGATGAGGGACGCATCCGTCAACTGAAAAAGCCCCAGATGGGGCTTGAGGCGTCTCATGGCCGGATGGCCAGACGCGAGAGGTTATACGTCGACGTGACGGCGTCGGCGATATCGAGGAGGTTGCGGCACGGCGTGGAGCCGGGGAGCATCATGTCCGAGAACGTCCCCTGCGGGTCGTAGTGGATGGCGGACATGCCGACCGCGAGCGCGCCGCGGATGTCCACGTCCGGCTGGTCGCCGACGTGGAGGCAGTCTTCCGGCGCGACGCCGGCGCGTCGTGCGGCGAGTCGAAAAATTTCGGGGTCGGGCTTCGCGACGCCTTCGACACCGCTATCGATCACGAGCTCGAACGCGTCTCGGATGCCGAGCCCCGTCAGGAGCCGTCCGACCTTCCCTTCGCTGTTCGAGATGATGCCGAGACGTTGTCCCGCGACCGTGAGGCGACGCAGGGTCTCAACGACCTCGGGGCCGAGGACCGTGAACCAATTGTCGGTCTTCTGGTGGTCCCACCAGGACATGATAGTGCGTCGGAACGCGTCGGAATTCGGGTCGATGCCCGGGATGCCGGCATGCATGAGCATCGTCGCGTAGTACGCATCGATGCTCGTCGGTGGAGCGTTTTCCGACGCCGGCATGGTCGACGTGTGGCCGTTCTCCTTCACGAACCGGTTGATCATGCGGCGTGCCTCGCGGTCGCCACGGGCAAGCTGGGCCTGCGTCACGGGCGTGCGAAGCTCTCGCATCGCCATGTTCGCTTTACCCTGTAGGTCGTCCCATGCGAGCGTGTGGCCCACATCCAGGAACATCATGCGGCACGTCGTCATCTTCGACCTCCTGTGTTGGAAGGGACGTAATCGCGTTGTAGGGGAAAACGCCTGTCGTGTCAACCTTGCAGTATAAAAAAACCGAGCGGAGGGAGGAGGAATCCGTCCGTTCGGTTCAGTTCAGTGCGTGCGCGTCGCGGCGTCGACCTGCGCAACGAGGACCTCGTCGTCGAGGAGGGCGTTGACTTCAGCCATCGCATCTTCCTGCTCAAGGAGCGCGCAAGGTTCGTCGAGGATGCGGACCCTCGGTGCCGAGATGGGTTCGTCGAGGCGGTCGAGGAGCTCGGTCAGGGCCGTGCTTTCCGCTTCCGTCTCGAGGTGTCGGTGCCTCGCCTTGAACGCATCTTGGCCTTCCTTGAGCCTGATCGTGGCCTTGAGATTCTCGGTGGCTTTTGCGATGCCGTCATGAGCCTTGACGATGAACGCGTAGTATCGTTCGGCGAGCTCTTCGTCGGGTTCGCGCAGGCCCTCGTCGACGGCATCGTACCAGGCGACGTACCGGTTGCAGTGCTTCCGATAGTCTTGGAGCGCTTCTTCGATGAGCTGGGTCCGCCGGTACAACGGGTCAGTCTCGAGCTTCGCTGTCTGATTACGTTTCGCTTCGTTGTCGCGGTTCACTTCACGGATGCTTGTGACGATTCCGGTGAGGATGAGGCAAGCGGCGATGAGGAAAGGGATGCTGAGCGGTCCCCACGGAATAGGTTCCAGCGCCGGGCCAGGTCCCCGATAGAGACCTTCCAGCTGTTCACGTTTATCCAACATGCCCCGCAGAACCCCGACCCACGCGACGCTGATAATCAGACCAGTGAAGAGGTATACGGCACTCCACGAGGTGGATTCTGATTCGACGGTGGAGTTTTTCGTTTCATTCGATTGTTTCGTCTTCCATCGTTTCACCTCGCTTACCTCGTACTCGAGGTCGAGCAGTCGTTTGGAAAAGTGCTTCATGGATTCCTCCCACGGTCGCTCATGGATGAGCGGACGTAGGGTCTATATAGCGGGAAACGGCTCTTCTGTCAAGACAAACGCCACGCCCGAGTGGAGGGCGTGAGATGGGGTCATCGTTTGAAGATCACGTCGGCGATGCCGCGTTTGTACGCGACGTAGTCATCGAAGCTGCCGGCGTTCCGCAGCATGCGCACGAAGGACAGATGTTCCTCGATGCCGCCGTTCGGATGGAAGGTCACGAGCGCGTCCCGGCCGTCCGACCCGTCGCGAAGGGGCTGCCAATGGAAATGGATAACGCGGCCCGTGAGACGGGCAAGGTGTGACCAGTGGAGGAACTGATGCCACGGAGTGCTTCGATAATGGAGTGCCCGGTACGTGGGCGCATCTGATTCCTCTGGCGCCAGGAGCGGTGTACCGCGTGTCCCGCGGATCGAGGGGCGGACCTCTTCATTCGGGTAGATCCGCATCAGTTCGATAATGTCGAGCCCAAGGGCTTCGTAGACGAGCCAGGCCGTGACGCCCTCGGCGGCTCCGACGACACGAATGGCATCTTTCCTCGGTTCGCAGGTCGTGTTTCCGATGTAGACCCATTCTTGGGCATCAAGAATCGCTTGAAGACACGTGGGTGCTTCCAGCCGGACGAGAGGGTCGTTGTCCATGGGCTGTTCCTTCCTCTTAAAAAGGGCTGTCAGTGAGGCTGTGATAACACGGATTTCCACGACGGTCAACGGTCCGTCTGACGGGTTGACATGGCAAACGCTCCCGTGTATGCTCATCCACATTATGATTGCCGTCATCAAGACCGGAGGGAAGCAGTATGTCGTCAAGGAAGGCGACGAACTGAAGATCGAGAAGCTCACGGCGGGTAAGGGCGAGGATGTCTCGCTCGAGGTTCTTCTTGTCGCGGAATCGGACGGTTCCAAGGTGGATATCGGCGCGCCGTCGCTCGATCGAACGGTCACGGCCGAGGTGGTCGCTCATGGCCGCTCCAAGAAGGTCGAGGTCGTCAAATACAAGCCGAAGGTGCGTTACAAGAAGCGGACCGGCCACCGACAGGAGTTCACCAAGATCAAGGTCAAGAACATCGCATAACGCGACAGGATACGAGCCACGAGCTACCCGCTACGGGCTCGTTTTTTTATTGCTTCCGTCGGTTTGTGAAGGCGTCGGCGACGGTCGTCTCGTCCGCGTATTCGATTTGTGCGCCGGTCGGTAGGCCGCGTGCGAGGCGCGAGATGCCGATGGACAGGTCTTGCATGCGTTTGGCGATGAAGAGCGCCGTCGCGTCGCCGCGTACGTCCGGGTCGAACGCGAGCACGACTTCTGTGATGTCGTTGTCCGTCGCCGAGACGCGGACGATGAGCGCGTCGATGGAGAGGACGTCGGGCGTCGTTCCTTCGATGGGATCGATGAGGCCGCCGAGGATGTGGTATCTGCCGCGGAACGCGCCGGAATTCTCCACGACGCGCATGTCCTGGTCCGTCGCGACGACGCACAGCTGCGTGACGTCGCGACCGGGATCGGCGCACACGATGCAGATCTCCGACGTCGACCATGCACCGCACATGCGGCAGTGCGTCACGCCCTCGGAGACGGCGAGCATGGCCTGTGCGAATCTGCGGATACGTTCCTTCGGAAGCGAGACGAGCCAAAACGCGTACCGCAACGCGGCCCGTGGGCCTACGCCGGGAATACCGTCGAATTCGGACGCGGCGTTCCCGATGACTTCCGGGATGCGGCTCATTTCTTCTTCATCAGGCTCTGCATGTCTTGCGCGAGGTCGAGGCCGCCGAGGTCCTTCATCTTCTCGGCGAGGATCTTTTGGATCTTCTCGATGCCGTCGTTCACGGCATCTTTGACGAGCCCCTCGAGCTTCGCCTTGTCCGACAGCAACTCGCCGTCGATGGCGACGGAGACGGCCTTCTGATTACCGTCCATCACGATCTTGACCTTTCCCCACCCGGCGCTCCCTTCGGCGCGTTCATCCGACAAGGCGGACTGGATGGTCTTGGCACGGTCGCGGATGTCCTTGAACTGCTTGAGCTTGTTGAACATATGATGGAATCGTGGAGCGTTATTCGTAGAGTGTGAAGCGTCGGATGTGACGGGTCTCTTATAGCATTTCCGTCATTCCCACGAAAGCGGAAATCCATCCAGCCGGTTTCCCGCCGTCGCCATGTATGCTCTGCGGGAATGACAGGAAATTAGACTGGATTTGACGTGACGATGGGGGCGTTCGGGTCGAACGACGACGATTCCGGGGCGGCGAGGGCCGGAGCCTGCGCACCGGGTCTGAGATTCTGTGTCGGCGGACGGCCTCCGCCCTGTTCGTGACGGGCGAGGTTGCGGAAACTCGCACGCGTGGCGTCGAAGAAGAGTCGCACCATGCCGGTCGGTCCGTTGCGGTGTTTGGCGACATGGATCTCCGCGATGTTCCGTTCGTCCGGCGAGAGGTCCTCGGTCCGATAGTTCTTGTCCACGGCCTTGCGGTAGATGAACAGCACGACGTCCGCGTCCTGTTCGATGGAGCCGGATTCGCGCAGGTGCGAGAGGCGGGGGATGGACGGCTTCACCATTTCCACCTGGCGCGACAGCTGGGAGAGGGCGAGGACCGGGACGTCGAGTTCGCGTGCGATGGACTTGAGGCCGCGCGTGATTTCCGTGACTTCCTGCACGCGGTTGTCCGACCTGGACGAGCGCGATTCCATGAGCTGCAGGTAGTCGATGACCACGAAGCCGAGGTTATATTCCATCTGGAGGCGCCGCGCTTTGGTGCGGATTTCCATGATGTTGGCGCTCGCGGAGTCGTCGATGTAGATGGGCGCCTCGGACAAGGTGCCGATGGCGTGGCCGATGCGCGAGAAGTCGTCGTGCGAGCCGTCGTCCTGAAGCCGTCCCGTGCGCATCTTCCAGAGGTCCACGCCGGCCTCGGCGCAGAGCATGCGGTCAACGAGCTGGTCCTTGCTCATCTCCAGCGAGAAGATGCCGACCGGGATCTTGTGCTTGACCGCGACCGTGCGCGCGATGTCGAGCGCGAGCGACGTCTTGCCGCATGAGGGGCGCGCCGCGAGGACGACGAGGTCGCTCTTCTGCAGGCCACCGAGGATGCTGTCGAGATCGGCATAGCCGGTCGACAGGCCCCGGAGCTTTCCTTTCTCACGATGGACTTCGTCGATACGCTCGAAGGCGTTGTCGAGGACGTCGTGGATGTGCGTGAATCCGCTCTTCAGGAATTTGCGCGAGACGTTGAAGAGCTTCTGCTCGGCCTTGTCGAGCACGGTCGCGACGTCGTCCGCTTCCTGATAGCCGAGGCTCGAGATGTCTGACGCGGCCGAGAGCAGGCGCCGGAGCGTAGCCTTCTTCTGGACGATCTCCGCGTAGTGCACGACGTGGCTCGAGGTCGGTACGGCGTTCGTGAGCTGGATGAGCTCGGCGCGGCCGCCCACGCGTTCGAGCTCCTTCTTCTCCTCGAGGCGGTTCGCGACCGAGAGGAGGTCGATAGGCTCGTGTTTGCGGAACAGGTCGAGAATGGCCTCGAAGATCATCCGGTGCCTGTCGGAATAGAAATCCTCGGCCACGACGCGGTCGCCGACGCGGATGACCGCCTCCTTGTCCAGAAGGAGAGATCCGAGCAGGGATTGTTCGGCCTCAAGGTTCTGGGGCGTCACCTTGTCGGTCGTCATATCCCGCCGACCTTATCGCGGCGCGAGGAGGAGGGCAAGATGCTATACTGTCCCCATGTTCAAAGGGAAGAAGACCCTGGTCCGCGCGACGCTCACCTTGATCGGGACCATTATCGGCGCGGGAATCTTCGGAGTGCCGGCGATGATGGAGCGCGTCGGCGTCATCCCGGGTTCAGTCCTGTTCGCGGCTATCTCGGTCGTGGTGCTGGCGACGCATCTCCTGTTACTCGACGTCGTGGCGCGGGATCCCGTGCGTCGGCGGTTCCCGGGATATCTTGGTGAGATCTTCGGACCATGGGCCAAGCGGCTCGGGACGGTGACGCATATCCTGCAGATTTCTGGGGCGAATTTCGCTTACATCGTCCTCGGCGGCATCTTCATCGCCGAGCTCGCGTCGGTCTGTGGCATCGACATCGGCGTCTTGACGTGGCAGATCGTGTTTTGGGGCGTCGGCGTCGTCACGGTCGTGTCCATGTTGCGTGTCGTCTCGCGCATCGAATCCCTCCTGACATGGTTGCTCGTGGCGCTTCTCGTCTTCCTGATCGGGTCTGCGGTCCCGCAGGCGGACATCGGTCGCATCGCCACGTCGTCATGGGGCTCGTTCTTCGCTCCGTTCGGCGTTTTCCTCTTCGCGATGTTCGGGATGACGGTCATTCCGGAGGTCTATGAGATCGCTGGAAGACGCATCGCACGCTCTCGCCTCGCCGTCATCATCGGGACCCTCGTCGCCGCGGTCGTGACATGGTCGTTCGGCGTCTTCATCCATCTTGCGACCCCGCCCGGCATGGCCGGAGACCTCGGTGCCCTCGCGCACGTCATCAACATGCCGGCGCTCCGGCTTGCGGTGCCGTTGATAGGTTTCCTCGCCGTCATCACGTCGTTCATCACGAACGCCTTCGACTTGCAGGCCATGATCAGGCTCGACCTGCGACAGCGGCCAATCGTCAGCAAGATCATCACCCTCGGTATCCCGTTCGTACTGCTCTTCATCGTACAGCGGGACTTCCTCGCGGCCATCGATGTGGTCGGCGCGCTGTTCGCCGCCTCGAACGGCCTCCTCGTCGTCGTGGCGGCCTCGGCGGTCCTGCGACGTCGGACTCGGCCTCGGACGGAAGCGGATACCGCGTCGCCGTTTTGGTGGCGTGTCATCGTTCCAACCGTCGCTGGGGGGGTGTTCGTGCTCGCTATCCTTCAACGAGTAGCCTCAATCGCGCTATAATGACCTCACTATGTGGTTCCGTTTCCTCCTTATCTCGTTCCTCAAGTTCATCGCGACGATGGCGGCCATCGTCATGCTGGTGAAAATGTTGCCGGACGCCACGCCGAGCGCGGTCATCATCATCGTGAGCTGGGCCCTTGCCCTTATCTTCGCGTTCCTCTTCGCGTCATGGGCCTTCGGGACGCGGCTCCCGATACGCAAGGACGTCCTCTCGCTGGTCACGATATGGAGCCTGGTCTACGTGACGGGCTTCCTGATGTATGGCATCCTCCTGTCGGTCCGGGGTCCGCGCGTCCTCATCTCCATGGAAATCCTCGTGCAGCTCGCACTCGAGATCGGCGCCATCCTCTTCGCCGCCTACAGCATCCGACGTCGTCGCTTCGCTGCCGTCCTCGGCGAGGGGATGACGGTATAGATCAGGTTCGCGTCACGAAAACAAGAATTTTGCATCCTGAGCGAAGGCCATCAGATGGCCGCAGTCGAAGGACCTTCAAACGAGCCGTAGCTTGTCGGAGGGCTGCGGTAGATGTGAAGATCCCTCGGATGACCTCGGGACGCGCATGTGTATATAGCCCGACGCGAAGTCTTATGTGCGGCGCTTTGCCAGCTCGAACGTATTCTTAAGCAGGAGCGCGACGGTCATGGGGCCGACGCCGCCCGGGACGGGCGAGAGCCATCCGTCGACGCTTTCGAACGAAGCGGCGTCCACGTCCCCGACGACCTTGCCGTCCGCGAGTCGGTTCGTACCCACATCGATGATGCAGACGCCCGCTTTGACCATCGTAGCTGTCAGGAAGTTCGCGTGGCCGATGGCGATGACGACGATGTCGGCATCTTTCAGTTTCGCTCGGTCGAGATCGGCCGGTCCGTAGATGTCGGTCGCGCATCCGGCGACGGTCAACAGGCGCTCGAGCGGTGCGGCGAACGTCTCGGAGTTGGCGATGATGACGGCGTTGGACGTCTTCAGGACGACGTCGGTCGCGCCGATGAGCCGAAGGATGCCTTCGTGCACGGGCGGGAAGAGCGTGGCTTCGCCGGCCAAGAGTGCCGCTTCGTTCGTCGGATGGAACCCGTCGACGTCTTTCTTCGGGTCGATGGCGGCGATGACGGCGTCCTGATCATGCCCGGACGGGAGCGGAACCTGCACGAGGATGGCGTCGATATGCGCGTCTGCATTCCATGTTTCGATAAGGGCGACGAGATCCGCAGACGATGTATCGCCAGGTAGACGTCGGATATCCGTCACGATACCGGCCTCGGTGCAGGCTTTTTCCTTGAGGTTCACGTAGATGCGTGACGCCGGGTCGTCGCCCACGAGCAAGACCGCCAGCGTCGGAGCGATGCCGGATGTCGCGATGTCCGCCCGGACCTTTGCGCGGATGTCCGTCGCGAGGGCCTTCCCATCTATACGATTCATGGCGCAGAGGATACGCGGAAACAGGGGAAATGTCCACGAGGGATTGACATGGCCATTGGTCCGGCGTATGGTCCTATCGGCGAGTAGTTCCATTTCGTCATGTCTCCGGATCCGTAGGTAGCATCAGTTGCACCGCCGTAACGACAGGGCGGTCAGCATCGCTGGCCATGGACATCGCGGATCCTGTCCAGAGAGCGTCAGAACGGACCTTGCCGTATGGTTTTCCCCCCCAACCAGCGACTTCGTTCGTTCTCGCTCACCCTTTCGTCACGGTCCTTCTCCCACGGACGCCCCTCGGCGTCCGATTTTTTATGTCAGGGCCGGAACAGGGAACCCGGCGCAGAACGCTTCGACGTCTTTCTTCATGTCAGCGTAGAACGTATCCGTCGAAAGTCGGTCGGAAAACGCCCTCATGACGGCTTTACGCTCCTCCTTGTCTTCTGGTACCTGGATGTCCGTGAGATGATCGCGGACCTTCGTGATCCACTCGGCGATGCGTTCCATTTCGTTCGGACCCATGCCACGTGTCGTCGCGGCCGGCGTCCCGAGACGCAAGCCCGACGGTCGAAGCGGATGCGGGTCCTGCGGGACCGTGTTCATGTTCGCGTAGAGACCGACGCGTTCGAGCGCGTCCTGCATCAGCTTGCCGCGACCCATGCCGGTCGGCCGCAGGTCCACGAGGAGGAGATGGTTGTCCGTGCCGCCGGAGATGAGGGTGAAGCCATGTGCGATGAGCGATGAGCTGAGCGCCTGCGCGTTCTCCACGACACGGCGCGCATACTCCTTGAATTCCGGCGCGGCCGCTTCGTGCAGCGCGACGCCGATACCGGAGATGGTGTTGAGATGCGGTCCGCCTTGGAGACCCGGGATGATGGCCTTGTCGATCTTGGACGCGAGGTCCGCATCTTTGGCGAGACCTTTTTCGGTCACGAGAATCATGGCGCCGCGCGGTCCGCGGAGGGTCTTGTGCGTGGTCGTCGTGATGAGATGCGCGTGTGCCACGGGGCTCTCATGCTGTCCACCGGCGACGAGACCCGCGATATGCGAGATGTCCGCGACGAGCAGGGCGCCGACCTCGTCCGCGATCGTGGCGAATTCGGCGAACGGGATGGCGCGCGGGACCGCCGTGCCGCCGCACCAGATGATCTTCGGTCGGTGTTCCTTCGCGAGACGGGCGATTTCGTCGAAGTCGAACGAACCGTCCGGCTTCAGGTGATAGGGGATGCTCGTCCAGAGCTTCGCTGTCGCGCTGAACTTCCACCCATGCGTCAGATGGCCGCCGTCCGGCAGGTCGAGGCCCATGATGGGGTCGCCCGGTTCGCACGTCGCGACGTAGACGGCGAAGTTCGCGGGGCTTCCGCTGTACGGTTGGACATTCGCGTACGGAACGCCGAACAGCGCCTTCGCCCTGTCTTGGACGAGCGTCTCGAGTTTATCCGCGACCGCGTTGCCGCTGTAATAACGCCTACCCGGATATCCTTCGGCGTATTTGTCGCTGAAGGTCGTCGCGAGCGCTTCGAGGACGGCGGGCGACGTGTGGTTCTCGGACGGGATAAGCTCTAACCCGGTACGCTGGCGTTCGTCCTCGGCGGAGATGAGGGCGCGGACATCCGGATCGGACGCCGCGAGACGGTCGTAATGCATCATGCGGAGGATGGTAGGACGATTGGGACCGGAATGCAAAACGAAACGCCCCGGAGTCGGGGCGTACATGGAGAGAGGGGGTAGGTGCGTCACGCGAACGATCTCAGCGCCGGGTAGATCCGATCGAGTGCGAGGTCGATCGCGGCCTGCACTTCGTCAGGCTCGTTCGACATGATCTCGTGGGCGAGAAGATCCGGATGGTACTTCAGGATGACCGAGCGGACCGTCTTGCAGAAGGGCGTCTGGGATTGGAGCGTCTCCGATGTCGACTTCTTCGGGAAGAGTGTCCGGAGGCGTTCGGTGGCCCTCGTGAGGAAGACGGCTTCACCGTCCGGGATGCAGAGCGACGTGTCGAACCGGCGCTCGTCGTCGTGGCACTTCCTGCAGAATCCGTCGAGATGATCGATAATGCCGAAGACCATGTCTTGGGTCTCCGGATTTTGTCCGATGACGGAAAGTCCGACCCGGTTATTCGCTTCTCTGGCAAGATATGCCGTGAGACGGTCGAGACGTTTCAGATACATCTTGTGCCCACTTCGCTTCTGTCCTCCCTGAGACATCTTCCCTCCTTGCGGCGCGCGCGCCTATATAAAGTGCATGCCGAGGATGGACAAAAACCGCCGTTTTGTCAAGCGGGATGTCCTGTCACGGTTGACGAAAACGTCTTTTTCGCCTATGGTGGTGTGCACGGACATTTGACAGACGGCTCACGCCGGAGACAGGAGGGATGATGCCGAAGAAGAAGGATACGTGTTTCGGAAGGACGAGGGCGACGGACAAGCGACCGCTCTCATGGGTCGTGATCGACATCGATGCGTTCTATCGCGCTGTGGAAAAGGAATCGCCCGTCGACCATCAGGGTAGATTCCTCGCCCGCATCCTTCGGAACGAGAAGGGGGTATCGGGACAAAGAACCAGGCCTACGGTCGGCGTCGCGCGTGCGACGGAGGCGTACAGCTCGCCTCAAGCGCGATACTGTGCATCGAACGGCGGCAGTCCCCATGAGATGGGGGAGCGGAAGAAGAGGGGGGAGTTGCGTCGAAATATCTACAGGGACGCGCGGACGTATGCGGTCGTCGAGATGCGCGTACTGCAAGAGCTCTTCCAGATGCGGGAGATCCGATGGGGTCTTGACGAGATTCGTCGTGACCTCGTCGCGTGTGAAGGCAGGGACGTCCTCGTGCACCTATGCGCGCGGTTCCATCCGAATCGCGACCCGACCAGTGAGGAAGCCCTCTCCGAATCCCTACGACGCAAATGCGGAAAGGTATTCCGCATCGTGGATATGGACGCGTTCCGTTCGACCCTGGCGAAGGAGCGGGAGGTACTCCGGAAGCGGCATGGCGCGCGGTCCGGACTCGCCATACACGAAGGAAATCTCCTCAAGCGCGCGACCATGCGGGCCAAAATCACGGCCAAGCAGGAATACCGCGCGCTGGAGATCTACCGCCATCGCGTCCAGGGCGGCATGAACGTCCTGCCCCACGGCATGTTCATGGCCATCGACGACAGGACGTGGTCGGAGCTCATCGACCGCGAGATCCTTCCGACGAACTACACGCATCCCTCGTGGGACGAGACGTCGCAGGGCGCGAACCGCGAACCGTTCATGCTCGTGCCTGTCGAACCAGGGTTGGCGCCTGTCCCGCGCAAGAGCGCCACGCGCGTCAAGAAGTCGACACCGGAAGCGCCCGCTTCCGATCGCCAGCTCCTTCTCTGGCTCGGAACGTGAGTGTTATCGACCCGTCTGTCGGGTCATCCCTCGCCGCCCCCCGCTTCCACGCAGGTCGGGCGGCTTTTTTCTTGCCTGGCCTCGTCCGTTCGCGTAGGCTATATGCCATGAATCGCACAACCTTGAAGGCCGTTCACCTCATCGGTGCCGGCGGCATCAACATGAGCGCGGACGGGAAACTGCTGCTCGCGTCAGGCATCACGGTCACGGGATCGGACATGGAGGAGAACGAACAGACGAAGCTCCTCGCGGAACGCGGTGCTCGGATCATGATCGGCGAGGCGGCAGACAATATCCCGGAGAAGACCGATCTGGTCGTCTATACGTCGGCCGCCCCCGCCACGAACCTCGAACGCATCGAGGCGACCAAGCGGGATATCCCGCAGATGACGAATTTCGCGTTCCTTGGCCAGTGGTTCGAGGACGCCAAGACCATCGTCATCTCCGGCACGCACGGCAAGAGCACGACGACCGCGATGCTCGGACTCATCCTCGAAAAAGCTGGGCTCGACCCGACCGTCGTGGTCGGGAGCAAGGTTCCGGCGTTCGTGGACGGGAATCTCCGGATGGGACGGGAGGACCTGTTCGTGGTCGAAGGCGACGAGTACGCGCGGCACTTCCTCGAGTTCCATCCGTTCGGTCTCATCATCAATAATCTCGAGCTCGACCACACGGACGTGTTCCGCGACATCGAAGCGCTTCTCCAGTCGTTCCACGAGCTCGTCGGGCAAGTGAAGGAGAGGGGTTTTGTGGTCGTGAACGTGTCGGACCCGCGCCTTAGCCGTCTCATCGAGACGGAGCGTCCTTCGCTTGAGGCACGCGGCGTGACCATCGTCCCGTTCGGGTCGGAGGAGGGGAAGGGTGTTTGGCACGTCACGAGCCGTCAGGACGGGGATTATCGCGTCGTGATGCTCGCGAAGGATGCGATGACCGCGCGGTTCAACCTTCAGGTCCCTGGGCATTTCAATGCCATGAACGCGTCCGGTGCCGCCTTGATGGCCAAGTCTCTTGGCGTCGCCTATCAGGACATGGGGCATGCGCTCGAGTCCTTCAAGGGCATCTGGCGTCGGTTCGAGTTCCTTGGGGAACAGGAGGAATCCCGCATCTACTCCGACTACGGCCATCATCCGACGGCGGTCTGCGAGACCCTGAAGGCCGCGCACGAATCGTTCCCAGGTCGGAAGGTCCTGCTCTGTTTCCAGCCGCATCACCGCAATCGCACAAAAGCGCTGTATCAGGAATTCATCCCGTGCTTCGATGCGACGGACGGTCTCGTGATCTGCGAGATCTACGAGGTCGCGGGACGCGACGCCACGGAAGACGCTGACGTCTCATCGCGGAAGCTCGTCGAGGACGTGACGAAACATGACGCGGAGCGTAGCGTGACGCGGATCGTCGCTTACGCACCCGACCCGCCGAGTGCCGTCAAGAAGATCCTCGAGATGGCCGGCGCCGACGACATCGTCATCGTGATGGGAGCAGGGGATATCGACGCGGCTATCCGCGCAGTCATCGTATGAAGACCCTCCAACCGAAGCCCGTAGCCTCCTATCTCGCGGCTGTGCCGGACGCGATGAAGGATGAACCGCTGTCCGGCCATACAACGCTTCGCATCGGTGGGCTTGCCAAGCTCTTCGTCGTCGCCGGGACGAACGACGAGCTGATCGCGGCCGTCGAGGCGGCGAAGCGGCTCGATATCCCGTGGGTCATCCTTGGAGGCGGTTCGAATACGCTCGTGTCGGATGACGGGTTCGAGGGGGTCGTCATCATGGCCGGGAACCGGAAGATCGTCATCGACGGGACGTGTATCGTCGCTGATGCCGGCGCGTTTACCGTGACTGTGGCACGGCAGGCGGCAGAAGCAGGTCTCCTCGGGTTCGCCTGGGGCGCGACCGTCCCAGGCACCATCGGTGGCGCGACCGTCGGAAACGCAGGATGTTTTGGAGGTGAGATGAAGGATATCCTCACCACGGTCGAGGCCTATGACGTCACCGCGTCGAAACGCCTGACGCTCGCGAACGATGCCTGCGGATTCGCGTATCGGGAAAGCCGCTTCAAGCGTGAGCCGCTTCTCGTCCTGTCCGTCACGTTGGCGCTGAAGGCGGGGAACGCGGAAGCTGCGCAGAAGGAGATCGAGACGATGGTGTCCAAACGGAAATCCTCCCAACCGCTCGGTGAGGCAAGCGCCGGATGCATGTTCAAGAATTTCGAATACACGGACGCGTCCGCGCTCGACATCCTCAAACGGCACGTGGACGAGGTCCCGTCGGACATGCTCGCGAAAAAACGCATCCCTGCCGGATGGCTCATCGACCGGCTCGGATTGAAGGGGATGTCCGTCGGAAAAACCGCCGTGAGCGGTACGCACGCGAACTTTATCGTGGTCCAGAACGGCGCCCGGGCGCAAGATGTCATCGCCCTCACGAGCATGGTCAAGATGAAGGTCCGTGACGATCTCGGCATCCTTCTGGAGGACGAACTGCGGCTGATTGGATTTTAGGAGGTGCGTGCGCTACGATGAAACCATATGGTTATCAACATCCGCGCGGTGGGGATGGAGCTGACGCCAGCCATCCGCCAGTACGTCGAGGAGAAATTCGAAAGCCTCGAGAAGTTCGCGCCTAAGGCGTTGCAGGTCGACGTGTCGGTCGGGAAGGAGTCGGACCACCACAACAAGGGAGACGTGTATTCATGCATCGCCAACATGGAGATGCCGGGCGACCTGCTGCGGGTCGAACGGAACGCAAAGAACCTCTACAAGGCAATCGATAAAGTGAAGGATCACCTGCGAGAGACGCTTGCGCAGAAGAAGGAAAAGGAAAACGACCATCACGTATGAACTGCCACGGCCTTACGGCCGTGGTTTCGTTTTGTCAGGATACAAGTCGGACTTGTCCTCTGTCCTCCTCCGGAGTGGCTTCATCCCAGGCATGATGGCCGTGGGTTTGTAACGGGATTACGTAAAGTTATTCAGAGGTTCCTATGGTATAATCACGCGGAAGGTCTTGGGCCATGTTTTTACCAAATCCGCATTCATTTATATTGGTAAAATCGAAACAGCTGGTTGTTCGATTTGGTATCGGGGAATCCGCGACCGGCAGGGATGCGTTTTTACCGTCTTCGCATTCATTTACGTTGACGCGATCGAAAAGGACGGTCATCCAATCGAGCGTCGAAGAATCTGAAACGCTGTTGCCGTCAGACCCCGCCCTGTCGGATCCCGGCAGGGATGCGTTTTTACCGTCTTCGCATTCATTTACGTTGACGCGATCGAAAAGGACGGTCATCCAATCGAGCGTCGAAGAATCTGAAACGCTGTTGCCGTCAGATCCTGGCGGGAATGCGTTTTTACCGTCTTCGCATTCATTTACGTTGACGCGATCGAAAAGGACGGTCATCCAATCGAGCGTCGAAGAATCTGAAACGCTGTTGCCGTCAGACCCCTCCCTGCCGGATCCTGATGGTCCTATAGGCGCTGATAAGAACAAAAGGAATTTTTTGAAAGTGGCTGGCATCGCAGGCGCTGGGATTGTCGGCTCCTTGCTTTTGCCTAAAAAAGCCGATGCGTTGATCATGGGCAGTTCGCCTACGACGGGAGTGGTCGGCGTCAAGGACGCGACCAACACGAGGATCAACCCCGCGACGGAAGAGACTCTCGACACGCTCGTCAAGACGTCGGATCTCTCGTTCAGCTCTGGGGCCTTGAACGTCAACGTCTCGTCGCTGTCCGGCGGAACCAGCAGTTTCAGCGACGCGACGGACGTCGCCAAGAGCGCGTTGGTCGACGCCGATCGGCATGTGCAGGTCGACGTCCTGTCGTCGACCTTGCCCACATCGGCTTCGACGGAAACCACCCTGCAGACGATTTCGTTCGGTGGTTTCAAATTCACCATCCGTCTTGATACGGTCGGCGCCATCGATTACGTGGGCGAAGCGGCCATCGGCACGGCCACGTCTGCCTTGTCATGGCGCATCAAACGGCTCGACAACACCACGGGTATCGTCCTCCAATGGGCCGGTACGGGAGTGTTCGATCAGAGATGGGACGACCGCGCCACCTTGACATATACGTAACACCCCTATGGCAACAAAGGATATCCACATTACAATACGTACGTTTGGTGTATAATCTTTCATGAACCAAATATCGCGGGAATTAATTTATATGCTGAACAATATGGATAAAGTCGTAAAATGCATGGCATGTGGGCAACATTTCATGCACTCGAAAATGGTCATAAAATGCCCGTTTTGTCGTACGGAATACGTCAAACCTGAAGGGAAAGCTTTTGAGGAAAAAACAAAAGACAAGAAAGAAGAGAAGGAGGAAGAGAAGAAAGACGCCGTAAGGACGCCCAAAAAATCTTTTCATATCTGGAAAGAAGAGTAGAAAGAAGAACATATTTAGCTTTTTTCAATAACCCTATATGGCAGCCGTAAACACTTCAGATTACAGTATCGCCACAAACGGTGACATCCGTTATACCGGCACGGGAACGAACAACACCGTCATCGAATTCCACCGTTGGCTCGGTGATTTGATGGACGACGCCCTCGCTTCAGGCAATGATCTCTTGGACATCACTGACGCGACCGCTTCACAGCGTTCAACAGACAACATCATCACGTTGAATGCGCCTTTCAATATCGACGACACGGTCGCCGAGCACCTGTATGATGGTTCCATCATTCAGAGCGGCGGCGCCACGGTCTACGACGGCATCCTCGTGTTCGCCCCGGCAGGTACCCCGCTTCAGCTCCTTCAGGACGGCAAGCCCGCATCTCCGAATTTCTGGGGTACAGGCATCAATGCCGATGCATCGAACGGCATCAGTCATCGTTTCATGCTGAAGGTAAGAACCGGCGCAGCGGATATCGACGGTCGACGTATTGTCGGACAGACCAGGGATGTCGGCAAAACGTACAGCGAATTCAAGATCAACGGAACGGCGAACGGCAACAACGTCCTTGCCCTCACGTACGCGACCGACCTGAACAACCAAACGACTGAATCGACTATTCGCGGATGGACGACGATCACGAACGTCGAGGGGTATCAGCTCCTGGACGTGAACAATGATGCGACGACTGAACCGTATTATTCGCAATGGAACAGAGCCGGTCTCACGATAAACCAATTATACGAAAGACTTAAGTGGATTACCCGTGAATCCACGGTAGAATCTTCATGCGCCGATTCCGGTTCGGATTTCCCGGTGGCGAATGCGACGATCATCGGACAGAGCCAGTCATTTGCTAATGGAGTCAACGCCCAATACCTGACTCGCGTGCGAGTAAAGATGAAGAAGGTCGGTTCTCCGACCGGGAATCTTAACGCGAAACTCTACGCTCATAGTGGAACTTTTGGTACTTCATCTATCCCTACGGGCGCGGTTTTGCAGACGAGCGTAAACGTCGATGTGGCAACTCTGACGGCTACGTATGTGGAATACGAGATTGCTTTCCCTATAACGGCTGCCACGACGCTCCTAGCGGTTTCCACGAATTATTGTATAGCGTTTGAACACGCAGTTATTAACGGTTCGAATTATGTACAGGTCCAGGGTCTGGCGACAACGGGCACGCACGCAGGCAATCGCGCGCAATTAGTGGGAGTGACATGGACAGCGACCGGTGTTGATGACCTATACTTCAAAGTCTATACATCTCCTAAGCAATACGGTATTCCCGGTGAAGTGTTCCGCGGTATCACACATGATGTTCCTGTCGGTCTTGGGGCGCAAAGCGCCGCAGACTTCTCGGCAGTCGAACTGCTGTCGTGGGGTACAGGTGCAACCCAAGGTACGGGACAGATGTTCGCTGTAGATGACGTGAATGCAGCTCGACGAATTTGGTTGCAGTTGCTGACAGGTGTCGCGCCATCTGCCACCGTGACCATCACCGGCGGTGCATCCACTGCAACCACTCCGGTGAACGCTTCAACAATCGCCACCACAGCGTTGAGTGGCACGGGAACAGTTATTACGATATCCTTTGCCGTGCAATCAGTCACACCGTATCCTGCCGGTACGTGGTTTACGGTGGCCGGATGCACGCCGACCGCGTATAACGGGACGTATCAGTCCACAGGCGGCTCAACCTCCACCGCAACGGCCATCCATTCCGCAACTGGAGCTCAAACTGTTGCGGGAACGATTGTCGGTGTGGTCAAAGAACGAACGCTTTCACAACCGGCAGTCGGCGCCTCAACCGGCTCGGCACTCATCGGTTCGTATGGACTTGGAGTCGAAATCGCTGACCTGACCGCTTCTGATAAGCTCACCGACCTGAATAAGGAACTCCGAATCCCGCCAAACAACGTAACCTTTACGGTGAGCGGTTTGATCGTTGGCGAAGATCGAGTGCTTGTTGCCCCCCTCGGGCGTGAGTTCGCATGGGACAATGAGGGAGGCACACCTCCGTTCGTGCGTGGAGAAACACTCACCTTTTCAGGGGGCGGCACAGCATATCTCTCGATGCTTCGCGATGACGGGACATCCGGACGGATGCAAATCAGAATGCTTACCGGTGCTGTTCCTGTAAACGACGAGACTTTTTCGGGAGGCACTTCATCAGCAACGGGTGCTGTCAACGGCACGGTCGTGGCGAGCGAAGACCCGCGACAGATAAAATTAGCCACGACACTTAGCGCCGCCGCAGAAACGGCAGTGGTCTGTACTGTGGCCATCCCCACTGATACTCCCACAACCAGTGCCTCAACACGCACGATCAGGGTCCAAACGAACAGTGGCATCTTCAGGATCCTTCCCTACTCTTCCTACACCGACTTGACATTCACTCTGGCGCTGCCTGACACGGGGGCCGACGAGGATATCGACGTGGTGGCAAGCGCTGGCACGTTCACCCGTACGACTGGGTCGTACATCACCGAAGGCTTCGTTGTAGGACACAGGATCACCACGTCCGGCTTCACGGTGGCCGGCAATAATACCACCAAGACGATTGCCAGCGTCACGGCTACCGTGATTACGGTCACGGATGTCAGCGGTCTAGTGGACGAATCGATCGGCGGCGGAAACGAGCGTGTCCTGGCCATCGGTGCGGACTTCTCCTCCGACAACGCGACAGGTGGTGCTGCGGAAGCGGGTAACAGCATCTTTATCTCCTACATTGATAAACTTGCGACCGCTGATTCAGCCCCGTTCACCGGCGTGTACTTAGCAGACCGCCAACTGTTCGTCCGCGTGCGAGACGGCGCGTCTACGCCAATCAAGACATTCGAAACGACCGGTTCACTTGGTAGCGCTGGCGGTTCAGCCACAGCCATCAGAACACCGGACGTATAAACAAATCATCCATAACTACGTAGCAAAATAACATGATACCTCGAGCTTGTGCTCGGGGTATCTTAGGGCAGTTTCGTCACATGGATGTTTTTGCATGGCATTGGAGGTTCTGCTAGACTATTGGGTGAATTCATGATGTCTCGTATGAGAATTTGCGGCAGTTGTAAATTGTGTTGCACGTTGCTGAAGGTGCCTGAATTGGAAAAAACAGAAGGAGTTCCTTGTCCGTTTCTTTGTGATAAGGGATGTGGAATATATACATCTCGCCCCGCAGCTTGTCGCAATTTTAGATGCGCTTGGCTCAATGGAGAATTATCTGAGAATATGCGTCCGGATAAGGTGGGAGTGATCATTGAAAAACTTCCTACCGGGAAAACCGTGCTGGCAGATTCAGCAGAACAAGACACCCCAATACCAAAAGAAATTATCGATTTTTATACCAGCAATGGGCTGGCGATAGCTGCCCGCGGACAAAGGGTCTACCTGCCGAAAAACATGACAAGAAAGGATGTATATCATGATCTGCGAGATGCAGTATCATTCTTGAAATGACATGGCCACATATACAACAGATTTGACACTATTTAAGGATTTCGAGACCACTACCACTGTTGGTGAGATGTTGAATTACACGGCACCCGGCACTCCTGTAGCCAATGATGCGGACTTCCCCATCCAAAGCGTAACACACGCTTCCGGCCGCATGACCAAAACAGGCTTAGGATCGATTGTGGCGGATTATGGTTCAAATGTATCGTGGACTTCCGGAAATTACTTCTTTGTTTGGGGGGTGTTTTTGCCTGCCGGAGCGGTAGACACTCTTGTAAACGGAGGGTTAAGAACGATCGTCGGTTCGGATATTACGACTAATTACAAGGCCTTTTATGTCGGTGGTAACGACTTTGGTCGATATCCATATGGTGGATGGATGAATTTCGTCTTCAATCCAGAAGGTACTGCGGATGATTCTGCCGGTTCTGTGCCTAATACGGCGTACCGCTGGGTTGGCCTGGGAATCAAATGTATCTCCCCAATCTCCAAAGGTTCCCCAATAGGGTTGGATGTCATCAGGTATGGCAGAGGGGATCTACGGGTCGTAGGAACAGATGCTACTTTTACAGGCATGGCCTCGGCCAACGATGCCTCTGCGGCTCGTTGGGGATTATTCCAAGAGCAGGCTGGTTCATATCTCTGGAAGGGTCTCATTACTCTCGGTTACGGTGGCTCAACGACCTTCAGCGATTCAAACAAAAGTATCGTCATTGACGACACAAGAAAAGTCTCAAGCACCTTCAATAAGATCGAAATTAGGAACACCTCAAGCAGTATTACCTGGGCGAATATCTCATTCGTCGCCCTCGGAACCGTCAGCAGGGGAAGTGTGGAGTGTGTCGATAACGCGACAGTCAGCATGACGAGTTGCATCTTTACGAACATGGATGCGTTCACGTTCCAGGCCGCTACTTCAGCTCTCGACTGCACGTTCCGCCGCACGAACGCCGTGACGGCACCCGGCTCTAACCTATCCGGTTCGATCTTCGAAACGCCGACTGTAGCGGCAGACGCCTCTGCTGTCATTTGGAACACGACCACGAATACGGATGGGTACTTGGACAACACGACCTTCTCCATGGGAGCGAACGCGCACCACGCCATCCAGCTCGGCGCGACGGGCGCCATCCCCGGCACCGACGGCAACATAACGCTGCGTGGGATCACCTTCACAGACTTTAGTACCTCGGACCAGGTGGACGGCTCGGTGATATTGCTCGCCGATACCGGCGAGGACGTCGCTTGGGTCATCAACGTCGTGAGCTGTTCCGGAATCGTGAGTATCAAGAAGACGCGCACGGGCGACAGCTACACAGTCGTGGTTAACCCGAGGACTGTTACGGTTACGACAAAAGATATCGATGGAAACGCTGTAGGAAGCGCGAACGTCTTTCTCAAGGCGGCAAGTGGAGGTTCGGGAATTTTACCGGTAAGCGCCACGGTAAATACTATTACTCGAGTGAGTACAACCGCCACCGCAACACACGCCGCCGCGCATAATATGCTTTCAGGGGATAAGGTGTTTATCCAAGGTGCGAATCAAGAGGAGTATAATGGAGTGTTCACTATCATCAGGACCGGTGATACTACGTACACCTATACAATAGTTGACCCTGGGACAGATGCCACTGGCACCTTAACCGCAACCTTCGTCTTTCTCAAAGGCACGACCCACGCCACTACCGGCATACTGTCCATGAGCCGTGTCATTACCGCAGACCAAAACGTCACCGGCTGGGCCAGGAAACATTCAACGCCCCCAAGCTACACTCCACCAAATTACAAAACATCGAATATTACCGGCACGGTGTTGAGTTCGCAAAACTTCGATACCACCGTTCTTCTCATTTCGGATGACTAGAGACAAACAGTTTTCAGTATAGCTTACATTCGTTTACTATGAACATCATGAATACGTCAATCCATCAACTAAAACTGCAGAAGAAACACGGTCTTAAATTATTTCTGTTCGTTCTATTTTTTACGACCAGTATTCTTTCGGTTTGGATCATCGGCAAAAAAGAGCCATGGAATATCGAGGCATTAGCTGCGCCGTCTATGGTGTATGGAACGCCGATCGCCATAAACAACCCTACGCCGACTGTAAGCGATGAATTCGGAAACTCAATATCCATATCCGGCGACAAGGTGTTGATTGGGGCAAAACTTGACGACATTGGCGCCACCAACGCCGGCTCCGCTTATCTCTACGATGCGACGACCGGCGCGTTGCTCCAGACTTTTAATAACCCCACACCGGCTGAACAAGACGGCTTCGGCTACTCCGTATCCATATCCGGCGACAAGGTGTTGATTGGGGCGATTTACGACGACACTGTATTTTCCGACTCAGGCGCCGCGTATCTTTTTGACGCCACAACCGGTGCTTTACTTCATACCTTCAACAACCCCACACCAAACCACAGTGACGTTTTCGGCATCTCCGTATCCATATCAGGCGACAAGGTGTTGATTGGAGCGCAAGGCGACAACACGGGGGGTAACCACGCCGGTTCAGCGTACCTCTTCGATGCGACAACAGGCGCATTGCTCCAGACCATCAACAACACGACAGCATATGAGATCTTCGGCCACTCCGTATCCATATCTGGTGATAACATATTGATTGGAGCACCTGATACCTATGGAATAATTGGCGAGGGAGGCACCGCGTACCTCTTCGATGCGACAACAGGCGCATTACTCCAGACATTCAACAATCCTACGCCGGCAATTGTTGACCTATTTGGCTCCTCCGTATCCATATCAGGCGACAAGGTGTTGATTGGAGCGCAAGGCGACAACACGGGGGGTAACCACGCCGGTTCAGCGTACCTCTTCGATGCGACAACAGGTGCACTACTCCAGACATTCAACAATCCTACGCCGGTGGCAGATGACGTCTTCGGCTTATCCGTATCTATTTCAGACACTACTGTATTGATTGGAACACCTCGAAAAAGCACCGGCGCTTTCCAAGACGGTACTGTGTACATGTACCTTCCTCTTCCCGACACCGATACCGATAGTGATGGAATATTTGATAGCGTCGATAACTGTCCTGCGGACGTCAACGTGGACCAGGCCGATACCGATAGCGACGGTCAAGGGAACGTTTGTGATTTCACCCCGAACGGAGACATGGATGGTGACGGCGTGGACGAGCTCGCGGATAATTGCCCGGGTATAGCGAACCCAGGTCAGGAGGATGCTGATGCCGATGGGATAGGAAACGTCTGCGATCCCACGCCGAACGGCGATCCAGATCCCGACCCGACCGATATCGATCAATGCAAGAACGTGGGTTGGATGGACTACGCCTTCAGCAACCAAGGTCAGTGCGTTTCCTTCGTCAATACCGGACACGATAGCCGTTAAAGAATTGATCAATAATTCTACATATAATCATAATTCTATGGATGAATTCACGGCAAAAAAAGAAGCGAAAGATAAGGCGATCGCGCAGCTGAATAGAAGAAATACCGAAACCGTGGAGGTTGTATTACGCGAGATGCAGAAGGAAATTACCGAAATTAAGATCGTCATCGCCAGCTTGAATAATGGCATAGGAGGACTCATTGAAAGACAGAACCTTATAGAGCAGAAAATCAACATTCAGAAGGTCCAGCTCATGGGGCTAGGTCCAAGTGTCAGAGAATAATGGCGTAAAGGGTAACTGTGTTAATGGATAGCTGTGGCAATCTCGATAAACTGGCTGACCCGAGTGATCACCGTACCGAAGGCGGATATGGTGCTTATTCAGTTGACTCCCACGGAAGTCAGGGAGCTGCCGATAAACTGGTTTCGTCTTGCGCTCAAGGATATTGAGGACGGCGACGGCATGCCCTTTCAAACAACGCACTATCACTACCCTGAAGTCAACATTGGGGGCCTGGTTCTGGCGAGGGTGGTGGAAATCCTACCTCCCTACACCATTACCTTTGAAGACGGCCAATACTCTGTGAACCTGACTGGCGCCAACAGTAATATCGCCGACAGGGTGAACGCCAACCAAGTGTCAGTACGCTCATTCAACTCCGCAGGCATGACCTCGTCACCGCTTATCGAACATGCCTCATTTGGTGGAGGGGTTTCGATCGATGTTGTCAATGGTACGTCGGGGACCGTTTTTCCCGCAGGAACAACCAGATACCCTGTTAATAATTTGGCTCAGGCAAAGGAAATCGCTTCTTTTAGAGGCTTCAATACCTTCTTCGTCACCGGCTCCTTGACGATAGGGGCGACAGACGTCATTTCCGGTTATGAATTTGTAGGTCAAGGAGCAAGCTTCACCGCCGCCTATACGACGATCGTGTTGACGGATGGCTGCACGACCGCCAATACGACGTTCAGGGATCTCAAGATATCCGGTCGACAAAACGGTGAGTGCAATTATCACGACTGCGTCATACATGAATTGACGAACACGCATTGTAAATACGATAATTGCGGTCTCGTCGGCCCGATAGGTAAAAACAACGCGGGCTGGACAGTGAACCATTCGGCCGATTACGTGGCGTGTAGGACGAACAGCGCTTGGTTCATCTTGGATTGCAATGCCTCTCCGATGACGCAGGTGTTTTCGCGCCTATCCGGAAAAATCAAGATCATCAATCAAACGAATGCAAGCGCCCGGACGTATGTGCAGCTGCATGCCGGTCAAGTCTGGGTAGACGCTTCGTGCACGAGCGGAGCCGTCACCGTCGTCGGCGTCGGCCTTCTGCAGAACGATTCCGTGATCGTGGTCAACTCCGACGGCCTGGTCAACGGGCCCACCATCGCCGATTCGGTCTGGGATGAACCGACGGCAGGTCATGTGACCGCCGGAACGACCGGCAAAGCCCTTATCGATGCAGGAGCAGCGGGTAACCCGTGGGGTGCTCCGGTCGTGGGCAATACGGATGCCGGAACCTTCGGCGAACTGGTCGGAAAGAAGCTGTTGACGATAGCGAAATTCCTGGGCCTAAAATAGACGCTCGTGATATGATACCAGTGGCGCTCTGTCATGATCGCCCGTTCCTGAAATACCCGTCCCCCTGTCATTCCGACCGAGGAGGCTCAATCTTTGCCCCTGTCATTCCGACCGACCGAGTCCGACGAGGGAGCGGAGGAAACCCTCCATGCATGATCCTGAAGGGTTCCCTCGGCTCCGTCGGACTCCGCTCGGGATGACAAGGGGGTTGTGGCCTCGCTCGGGATGACAGAAGAGAAGATGGACTCCGCTCGGGATGACACACAGCAAAAAGGCTCCGTAATACCAAACACTACGTCCGTATGAAAGTGGAGGATCTCGTCCTGATACTCAATAACCGATTACGCGAGTTCAAGCTCTCGAAGGATTACGCGTCCATGAGCGGTGATTTGAAGCGGATGAACGATGCGGACAAGGAAATCATCGATCTGGAGGATACGTTGTTCAAATTGAACCTCTTGGTCGACACGTCCAAATCCGACAAGGTCAAAAAGGTCACGCTGGCGGAGATGATCACTGACGGTTCCGTCGCGGTCCTGGGGGAATACGACATCACCTCCTACGCGACCGACCCGCTGCACGAACGGAAGATCATGACCATCTTGAGCAAGATGGGGGTGATGGACAGCGCGGAAAAGATCGACGAATATATCGACAGCAAATATCCGCGCAGTCCGGTCACGGGAGAGATGATCATGCTTGCCGGTTCTGCGTATAGCGTGGATGTCAGGCTGATGATGGCCATCATGGAACAAGATTCGAGCTTTGGTACTGCGGGCAAAGCGGTGAGGACCGTGAATCCAGGTAATGTCGGTAATGATGACAGCGGTAATCTTCGCACGTACGACTCTTGGCAAGAGGGCGTGACGGCGGTGGCGGCATGGCTCAGCAGACACCGTGGATCGACGATTATTTCCGGCGTTCCCGACATGTCGACAACCCAACCTCCTGCGGTCACTTCGACCCAGCCGATCATCATATCGACGACCACCACGACCGCCATCGCGACACCGGAGACACCCACCTCGACGCCAGCGGTACCCCCAGCCCCGCCCGAGGATCCCTTTCCGGTGACCACGTCGACGCCTCCAGTCATCACATCGACGTCAACGACCTCCACCTCGACCCCCACGTCGACACCGGCCACGACCACGACGACCTCGACCCCCACGTCGACGCCAGCGGTACCCCCGCCTCCCGAGGACCCCTTTCCGGTGACCACGTCGACGCCTCCAGTCATCACATCGACGTCAACGACCTCCACCTCGACCCCCACGTCGACACCGGCCACGACCACGACGACCTCGACCCCCAC
>JAHJRN010000021.1 GCA_018830865.1 Patescibacteria group bacterium
AGACGAAAGTATCTGTACCTATTCGTCGGAGAGATTGTTTGGAAGTTCAACCATCGTCGCCAATCTCTCAAAGACCAAGAACGAACCCTCATCGGGCTCGTTCTTCCTAAGAGTTTGGTGGCATGAAACAGGGATTACCCTATGCAAAAACCCCGCCTGGGATTCAGACGGGGTTTCCTCCTATCATCCTCGCCGCCAAGCATGGGAGCGGCGACGACGACTGGGCAATTTTTCTCATGCCGTACGCAGATGGTCAATGCTTACGCTGTGGATGGATTGTCCGGAGCGTCGTCGGATGCTGGTTCGTCGACGGTGGACTCGGGCCAGAATCCGGTCTCATGCAACGTTTTCTCCGCGAGGTCCTCCGCGTCGTCGATGTCCATCATCTCCTCGATGATGAGATGGTTGATGATGGCCGCACGGCAATCGTTCTTCGGTTTCGGCGTACCCGTCTCATCGAGACAGAGTCCGCGGAGGAGTTCGACATCCGCCATATGGGAAAAGCATAGCATAGGGTGGGGAAGATGGAAGAAGGGGAGACGCAGAAACGACCGGGGAATCCGGTCGTTTCGGTCTGGCGGAGAGGGTGAGATTCGAACTCACGGTACCCTTGCGGGTACGCCGGATTTCGAGTCCGGTGCTTTCGACCACTCAGCCACCTCTCCACTGTTTGTTTGTGGCCGGAGCGTATCGGATTCCTTCGGTCGCGTCAACGCCGTCACGACGACGAGGAGCCAGAACATGACCGCGAGGTCGTTCTTGAAATACGGGACGTCCACGAGACCATGCACGACGAGCGCGGCAATCACGGGGAGCGCAAGCGATCTTCCGCGTCGCCACCAGAGGATGAGGAGCCACGCGAACGCGACGATGCCGAGGAGCCCTGTTTCGCTCCAGAGGTTCAGGAGGATGTCATGCGGATATTGGAAGACCTCCATCCATGTCGCTTCGTGATACGGGGCGATGACGTCGGGATAGGCGCCAAGGCCCGCGCCGAAGAGCGGACGGTCCCTGAGCATCGTGACGGTCTCGTCCCACATGACGAGTCGCACCTTGCCGGACCACTCGCGGAAGAGGATTTGGTCGGCGATGATGGTGCGCGTCGCCGGGACCACGAGGAGCACGATGCCGAGGAGGGCCGTCGTGACGACGGTCGGGAAGCGCGTCGTCTTGCGGAGGATGAGCGCGACGAATACGGCCGTGGCAAGCGCGATGAGGCCGCCGTCGCTCTTCGCCATGAGGGCCGCGACAAGACCGGACACGAAACCGAACCATAGAAGGATGACCATCCGTCCCGGAGCCCGCGTCTTCTTCGAGAGCAGTGAGATGCAGAGCGCGGCGATGGGGACGCTGAACAGCGCGAGGGCGTTCGGGTACGGGAACGGTCCGGTCGCGCGGATGCCGGAGGGAGGCACGTCCCATGGTGAGGGGATAGGGAGAATGCCCACGGCCTGGGCGATGGCCCACACGGCGAGGATGACGTTCACGATGACGAGCGAGCGGATGAGCGTCGTGCGGTCCGTGTCCGTACGCACGAGATCCGTCAGCATGACGAACACGAGGACGGGTTCGAGGAAATACGCGCGCCAGAGACCGAGCGCACCGACATGATCCGGCGCGACCGCGACGCCGATGGCCCCGGCGACGAGCCACAAGCCGAGTGGCAGGAGCCATCCGTGTCGCTTCAGGAGGCCGAGCGCGTCGTGCCAGCCCGCTGTCCGCCGCTGGGACGTCCAGACGGTAAGCATGAGGAGCAGCGCGACTTCGAGGAGTGTCGTGGGCAGGGGTCCGATATGGAACCGCACCGCATAGAGCGGCAGGACGAGCGGCAGGAGCGTGAGGAGGGCGGTGTTCATGCGTCAGGACAGGGGGTTCTCGAGCGTCGGCGGGGTCCGGCGCAACGACAGGATTTCCCGGATGGTCGCGAGCGGGACGGCACCGGTCGCGAGGATGAGCGCGGCATAGGACGTGATGCCGGCGAGGACCGGGATGAGGAGCGGCATATCCTTGAGCGGCAGGATGATGAAAGCCATGACGATGGCCGCGGCGACAGCCTTGAGCGTCGCGACAGGCATCCAGCGGCTGCCTGAGATGCGGAGGGTCATCACGGTCGAGGCGACGGCCACGCAGGTCTCGGAGAACACCGTGAGCCATGCCGCGGCCCAGAGGCCATACGTCGGGATGAAGAGCGCGTATCCGACGAGCGTCATGAGCGCGACCACGACGTAGATTTTCAGCATGCGGCGCTGCGCGTCGAGCGCGACGATGGCATACGAGGAGATCGTACCGAAGAAGATGGCGGCCACGGCGAGGATGAGGATGCGGAGCACGTCGCCGGACTCGGCAAAGTCCGGGCCGGCCACGAGCACCATGCCGCGCGTCGCGAGCACGAGTGTTCCGGCCACGAGCGGTGCGGCGAAGATCATCATCGCGTCGAATGAATGACCGAGGAGCCGCGAGAATCGGCCGCGGTCGCCTGTCGCCCAAGACCGTGCGATGACGGGCAGGAGGATGCCCGCATACATGAACGGCAGGGTCACGAGCACCTCAAGGACGCGATAGGCCGCGCCGTACACGCCGACTTCGGCCTGCGGACGCATGAACGAGAGGATGAGCGTGTCCGCCTTGAAGTAGATGAGGTTGAACAGGATGGAGACGCCGATGGGCCAGCTGCGGCCGAGGAGCATCTTCCAGAACGCGACATCCACGTTCCAGTGGAAGTCCGCGTATCGGCGCGCGACGAGGATGTTGAGGAGGAAGTTGGCCGTGCTGCCCACCGAGACGATGGCGACGATGGGCACGAGACCCCATCCCATCATGCGCGCCACGATGACGCCGACGAGTAGGACGAGGCGACCGAGGATCTCACCGGCCGCGACGACATGCATCTTCAGATGCCGCTGCTGCACGCCGATGACGATCTGGTTCAGCGCCGTGGTGAAGAACGACGCCCAGATGGCGAAGAACGCCAGCTTCAGTTCCCACGGGTAAGGGAGCGCGAGGCCGATGACGGGCGCGAGCGTGAGGAGGACCAGCGCGGAGATGGCGCGGAGCGTGAACGTGGCGCTGACGGCCCGGTCCTCGTAGGCCTTGTCGCCCGCGTGTTCGCCGAGCAGCTGCACGACCATCACGTTCAGTCCCAGGTCGAGGACGATGGCGAAGAACTGGAGGAAGGCGTTCGCGGTCGAATACATGCCGAACCCCTCCTGCCCGAGCTGGCGGGTGATGAGGCCGACGATGATGACGCCGAGGACGGTCGAGATGATCTTTCCGCCGAATTGGACGCCGGTGTTCAGGGCGAGGACACGCGTGAGGGACATGGGGGCATTCTCGCATGATGCAGGCCGTCTGTGAACGGCTGGAGAACCGAAAGAAGGCCACGTTGAGGAAAAAATGCAATGCATCAGATTGGTGTTCTAAAAAAATTGACAATAGAGCCAAAAAACGGTATGATAAGAACATTAAAAAGCGTTTAGGAGTCAATAAAAAATAAAAACGGAGGAATTATGCGAGTTTTCATATCCTGTACGACGAACAGGGTCCGGAGCCGGGTCGGGATTTTCCTGATGGCAGCCGTATCCTGTCTTTTTGTGCTCCAATCGGTTCCGATGGTCTCTGCCGCGACGGAATCCTATCAAGCCGAGGTCTCGACTGGGAGCGCGACCCTTGTCGCGGGGCAGACCAAGACCATCACCCTGAAATTCAAGAATATCGGAACGAAAACGTGGGTCGCCGGCCAGAACACGACGGCGGTCTACCTCTACGGTTCGGCATCCGTGTTCGGCCATCCGACGTGGCTCAAGGATGATTTGCCCGCCATCATCACGCCCGCGAGCGTGAAACCCGGCACCATGGCGAGCGCGACGTTCACGGTCCGCGCACCGAACGCGCCTGGAACGTATCACGAACGGTTCCTGCTCTCGTATGGGACGAACACCTGGATAAGAGGATCGGTCGTGCCGGTGACGTTCACGGTCGTTCCGGCTGGATCGGCGCAGGTCGCAAGCACATCGCCATCGACCTCGACCCCCACGCCGACGACCGCTGTGGCACTCGAATCCGTTCCGGCCTCGACAGCATGGAAAGCCACGCTCACGGACAAAGGCGGTATCGAGTGGCAGCTGGATCCAGGCGAACATGTCATCGTGGACCTGAAATTCAAGAACAGCGGTACCAAGATATGGACACGGACCGGGACCGGATACATCTCCTTATATACGTGGGCTCCGAAATACCGGGCAAGTCCCTTCAAGGATTTTTCATGGAAGACGGCGTCGCAGGCCGGGTCGCTTATCGAAAACGAGGTGAAACCTGGCCAAATCGGCACGATTCGCTTGGAATTGCGCGCGCCGGAGGTTCCGGGGAGCTATCAGGAGTCGTTTCAGCTCGCGGCCGAGGACGTCGCGTGGATAGACGGGGGGTCGGTGACGCTTCCCATCCGCGTCCGACTGCCGGATAGCTATATCGCGAAGGGCGTGACGCCCGGAGGTATCACGCAGCCGACCGGAAGCTACAACACGATTCTCCTCCTGACGTCGAACAAGAACGTCATCCTTTCCGGGGACGGACGCCTCGACATGACGCACGGGTTTAAGAATGAGGGCACCGCCACGTGGAATACGATGACGCTGGCGTACGCGGGCATCACCCCGTCGCTCGGAACACTCTCGAGCGTTCGTGACGAGTCGTGGCCCTCCGCGAGCGAGGCGGTGCGTGCCACGGCGACGACCGCACCCGGTCAAATCGGGTTCGTGAAGTTCACGTTGAAGGCGCCTGCCAAGAAGGGCGTCTATACCGTCTCGTTCAAACTCATGGCGGATGGGCAGGAGGTCGAGGGTGGCGAGGTGGAGATTCCCATTACGGTCACAGCAGACGGATACGTCGACCCGACGCCCATTCAGGTCCCGACGCCTGTCGTGTCTGGCGGTGCCGTGAACGCACTTCCGTTGACCGGCGACATCTCGACCCTGCCGGACGAACCTCTCATCCGCGTCGGTCTCTATAAGACGACGGATGAAACGTTGCCGGTGCGCGGCGTCTCGACCGGCATGACCGTCACGCAGAACGGCGCGACCGTCTGCACGTTGTCGCAAGGACAGATCGCGACCGTCGTCTTCAGCAGGACGAACAAGACGTATACGTTGAGCGGACCCGGATGCACGGGGCAATCCTCGACCTGGTACGTCTTTTCGGCGACGGACAGCATCTCGCCGCTGGAGATCACGGACTATAGTCGACCCGTCTCGTGGTTGCCGGGCGCGAACGACAATACGTTCCGCGGCAAACTCGAGCTGCGATTCACGCCAGCGACCGATATGGTGTGGGTCATCAACGAACTTCCGGTCGAAACGTATCTCAAGGGCATCGCCGAGACCTCGAACGTGAGTCCGCTCGAATACCAGAAAGCCCTGCTCACGGCCGCGCGGACGTACGCGATGTACCACGTGAACCGCGGCACCAAGCATGCGGATGAATACTTTATCGTGGACGCGCATCTCGACCAGGTCTATCGCGGATACGGGCAGGAGGCGCGCAGTCCGAACATCGTATCCGGCGTGGATCTCACGCGCGGGCAAATCGTGACGTACGACGGCAAGCTCGCCATCACGCCGTACTTCTCCCGCTCGGACGGGCGTACGCGCGACTGGGCCGAAGTCTGGTACGGTACGGGATTTCCGTGGCTCAAGTCCGTTCCAGTCCCGTGGGACGAGGGACAGACTCTGTGGGGACATGGCGTGGGGCTCTCGGCACGCGGTGCGTTGTATATGGCTTCCAAGGACAGTGCGTTATACGACGCCATCCTCAAGCATTTCTATCAAGGCACGGAACTCCGCCGTGCGTACAAATGACGACTATGTCACTCTTGAAAGGCCTCTTCGGAAATTCGTCCCAGACGCCGAGCATCAGCCCGAGCCAAGCGCGCGTCCAGCGGACCGAAGCGCGGCTCGCATCGATGCGGAAGGCGGATTTCAGTTCCAAGGACTCCGCCGTCCGCGGTACGATTCAAGCCTCATCCGCTCGCGAGCATGTGATGAGGAGCCTCGGAAAACAAAACGCCCCTACTCGAGGGTCGTCCATCGCGCGCCTCGGCCCGTCGGGAGGGTCGAATCCGTTCACCCTCCCCCCTCGCCTTCCTCCGATGCGTCCGATGGGGAAGTGACGAGCGTCACGCCTTTTTCGGCATGCCGAACTCCTCGACGGCTTCTTCGAGGTGCTCTTTACGTTCCTTTTCCGCGAGGTCCATGACCATCTTCGCGACGGCGTTCGGGTGCGGAATCTCCTCGAATTGGAAGCGTTGTGTCTCGCCGGCGGTCTGGATGTGGACGTCGCCGTAGTCGAACACGGTCCGGACGAATCCCTTCACTTCAGCGGTAACATCCTGCACGCGATGGAGCCGGAGTTCCGAGACGGTCCGCGCGAAGAGTCCGTGCTGTTCGATGTTGAGGATGCGGTCATCCGTCACGATCCATGTGTCGAGGTAGTAGTCGAGGAAGTGCTGGTAGAGGAACAGCCACGTGTAGAGGAAGAAGATGGACGCGCCGAGGATGAACAGCACCGAGCGCGCCGCGTCGTCGAAGAACGCCGGGCTCGTATAGCGGATAGCGATATACGTCCCGATGGGGAGAAGGACGACGGCCACGAACATGACGAACAGGGAAAATAGCGTAATCCAATGCCGTCGCAAAACGAGGATGGTCCGTTCTCCGGTTGCGCCGCCGGGCAGGTGATTGATGTCGATCATGTCAGAGGAGGGGTGTGAGGGCGATGTCGAGCGTCGCGTTCCAGTCGACCCCGGCGAGGTAGAGGCCGACGCCGCCGAGGACAAGCCCCGTGACGGCCAGGAAGGTTACGGTCGAAAGGTAGGTCCCTGGGCCGGCGACGCCGAAGCGGAGCATCTGGACGACGCTCACGAGCGCGAGAAACGTAAAAATAACGAGAAAGACGAACCATGCGAAGAGGAAGATGACGAGAGGGATGGACATGTCAGAGAAGGCGTTTGGTGGGTGGTTCGAGGCCGAGATGGAGGTAGGCTTCGTCGGTCGCGACGCGTCCGCGCGGTGTGCGGTCGATGAGCCCTTCGCGGAGCAGGAACGGCTCGATGACCTCTTCGAGCGTCGAGACATCTTCGGCCGTCGAGGCCGCGAGGGTCGTGAGGCCGACCGGCCCGCCCGAGAATTTGGTGATGATGGCGTGCAGGGTCCGACGGTCCGACTCGTCGAGGCCGCGAGGGTCGATCTCGAGGCCCAGGAGCGCCGCATCGACGATCTCCGGGGCAAGTGTACCATCCCCGCGCACCTGCGCGTAGTCGCGGACGCGCCGGAGCAGGCGATTGGCGATGCGCGGCGTGCGTCTGGACCGGGATGCGATGACATGGCCCGCATCGTCCGTCACGGCGATACCGAGGAGGGCGGCACTGCGCCGGACGATGGCCGACATCTCACCCACATCGTAGAAATCGAGATGAAAAACGCTTCCGAACCGGTCGCGGAACGGGGCGGAGAGGAGCGACATCTTCGTCGTCGCGCCGATGAGAGTGAACCGCTTCAGATCGAGACGTAGCGTGCGCGCGGTTGGCCCCTTGCCGATAATGATGTCGAGCGCAAAATCCTCCATCGCGGGATAGAGGACCTCCTCGATGGTCCGGTTCATGCGGTGGATTTCGTCGATGAAGAGCACGTCGCCGTCCTCGAGGTTCGTGAGGATGGCCGCGAGGTCGCCGACGCGTTCGAGCGCTGGTCCGCTCGTGATGCGGATGTGTGCACCCATCTCGTTGGCGATGACGTTCGCGAGCGTGGTCTTGCCGAGGCCCGGCGGGCCGTAGAGGAGGACGTGCTCGCACGACTCCCCGCGCCCGCGCGCGGCCTCGAGGAAGATGGAAAGGTTTTCCTTGACCTTGGCCTGCCCGATGAATTCCCCAAGGGACTTCGGACGGAGCGAGACGTCGAATCCAGCGTCCGTTTCCTGGACTTCTGGCGAGACGAGCCGCGGTGCTTCCTCCATAGTAAGGAGACTTTAGCGCAGGGCATGCAAAAGAAGAAGCCCCGGACCAGGACGGTGCGGGGCAGGGACGGCAGATATGGGGCCGTCTTAGGGTAGCGAGACGACTTCGGGGTCGAAGCTGTTGTCGATGCCTTCCGCATAGTCGAGGGCAGACTTGAAGCGGATGCGCGGTTTCTTCGGTTCTCGGGCGGTGGTCGGTACCTCGTCCGTCCGTGTGACGTCGCCCAGATGGGCGGTTTTGCGGACGGTGTTTCGGGCCTTCCGCGTCGTCGATACGCGCTTCCAATTTTTCTTCAGGGCCTTTTTCTTTGTCGCCATCATTCCTCCAAAGGTGCCGAGCTATCGTATGAACGTTTGGCCATCCTGTCAAGTCACCCGCAACGAACGCAATCCTCGAACTCAAGCGTCTCGAGCGCGTCGTTCGATATGAATGCCTGTCGGAGCACATTGAGATCCTGCACGGTGAAGGGCCGGGTCGCTTTCCATGTTGATGCCGTGACCGAGACGAAACCAAGGCTCGTGAGCGCTTCCTTCATGCGAAGCGGTGGTTCCGTGTCGCCCCACGAGAGCAATACGCCCGCCGTGTAGGATTTGTCGACGAATCCGGCGACCCGCCCCGCGCGGTCCAGGTCGTCGCATTCGATGGCCGTGAAGACCTGTCCGAGATGGGGAAGAACCGCATATCGGGAATCCGTCGGATAACGGATGCTGCCGATATCATCCATCAGGGGTTCCTGTCTGCAGATATCGTCGCGAACCGCGGTCGGCGTTTCAGTCACGGGAGGCGTCGGTGGATCTGTTTCCGTCGGTGTCGCGGACGCACATCCAGCGCCGATTGCGGCGAGAAACAGAAAAGGGAGGAGATGGAGGTTCATTCGGCGTTTGTCTCATTGGAACACGTCTCAAGCATCGTTTCAAGCGACTTCCGTTTGCGGCGTTCGCGGTAGTGCTTCAGTCCCTCGGTCCCGGCGATGGCGAGGCCGGCCGCGCCGAACGGGGACCATCCCGGCAGTGCTTTTTTCATGGTCGAGGCCGTCGTCGTTGGGGCGGCGTGGCTCACGAGCACGATCTCATCCGCGACGCGCGGGAGGATGCGTGGCGTATCCCGCGAAAGATCCAGGACGCCGGTCACGCGGACCGTATCGCCGACCGTCAGTCGGCTGGCGCGGTAGTCTACGACTTTTCTGATTGCGACGACCACGTCGGCCCCGTCCACACGCATGGTCACGGTCGTCGCCTGTACGCGGACGACGTCGCCGGTCGTGGAGATGAGACTCCAGCGGTCCTCGGACCCCGGCGCTAGGAGATCGACCGTGCGTGGGACGACCTGAACGGCCGATTCCGACAGGATGGTCCACCCGTCTTTCGTCCCAAGCTTCAGGGAGGGGATATCGAGGTCATCGAACTGGAGTGTCCCCGTGACCTGGACCGTCTCACCAAAGGCAGGGAGTTTTTTCGCGGTCGGCACGCGGACAAGAAGTCCGCGTCCGTCCGGCGCAAGGAGGATGAATCCGTGGCTCGTCAGGAGTCCGGAGGGCGAACCGACGGTGCCCTGGAGCGTGACGCGGATGCCTCGATAGGTGTCGCTGGAAGTCATAGCGATGGTGATGGGAATCGGTTGAGGGGCGGTAGAGGTCGTGGTTTTTGTCGAAGGTGTCTTTGTCGTTTTGACCGCAGTCGTTTTGATTGGCTTGGCGACAGTTGCTTTGGCGCTTGGCGTCTTGCTGACCGCACTTGCCGTTGCCTTCGTCGCAGCCGTCTTCGCACCGGCAGTCGCGACCGCGGAGGGGAGCGTGACTTTCGGGGTGACGGCGGGCATGGTGACGGAAGCGAGTCCGGGCGGCGACAACGTGACGATAGGTGTCTCCGGCGTCGCGACCGGAATCGTTTGTACGGGCGCCTCCTCCATATCGTTGGGGTCGGCGATGATGTTCGGTTCTCCGGGCGTCGGGATGTGAGTCAATCTCCAGGTCCCGACGGCGTCCTCGTCGCGTGCCCAGGGGGCCCCTTTTTCCGAACCCTCGAAGATGAGCGTATCGATTACCACGCCGTCCGGGCCGTGGAGCGAAACCGTATCGCCGTCGTTGTTCAGCCGCGAGGAGGAGAGGTTCGCTTGGACGAACGGCGTCGTGACGTCGATGGTCCCGCTCGTGAACGTGTAGATCTTTCCGACGGCATCGCGGAGCTGGACGCCCGTCAGGGGAATCGTGACGGAGAGGTCCAGGCTCGTGATCTCGATCCACTCCCCATCTCCGTCGGGTTGGGCTTGGATTTCGTTCAGACGGAGGAAGTCGTAGCGTGCCGGGAGTTCGTCGGCAGTCGTGGCGACGATATCGGATGATGCGGTCGCAGGTTGCGTCGACGTCGAAGCTTCCGCCGCCGATGTCGCGATTGTCGGTTCCTCGGTCGTAGCGAGAGGAGCGTTATCGGTCGAGCTCGTCATGCCTACCGTGTCGGCCGGAGGAACCACAGGCGATGAGGTCGCGCTCGTTTCAGGGAGAGGCGTCGTTCCGGTCGAGATCGCCGCGTCGGGGGCGGAGACAGGCGGTAGCGTATCTGTGGACGTGGCAGTGTCGTCGGACGGAGGCGTTTCGATGGGCGGAGGCACCTCTTCGACCGTCATCACGCATCCGTCGCAGATGCCGGGCGTCCCGAGACTTGTCGAACCTGTATCGAATCCGTCGGACGCCGTCGCGGTCGACCACGTGTCGCCGTCTCGGACCATGCTGGCCTTGATGTCGCCCGTCGTGCCGGCCGGGGGAGCGCCTCCGTCGCCCGCGGTGTCGACGATCGTGCCGTTCCCGTCCACCAACGAGATGGAGAGGGAGGAGTTCGAGAGCGAGACGGCGGTCGTGACGAGATCCGGCGCCAGCGCGAGTGCGCTTTTCGGGTCGTCCGCGGCATAGTTCGTGATGAGGTAGACGCCATGCGCCGGGATGACGGCATCCTCCGGAAGGAAAACGGTCTCGGTGCCGGCGTTTTCGAGCCGATAACCGGCGAGCGGCATATCCGCGTCGCCGAGATTCCAGAGTTCGACCCACTCATCCGCGATCGAGAGCGAAGAACCCGACCATGCCACCTCACCTATGACGAGCGGCGAGGATGCCGACGCCGTCGCTGGATGAAGGAGGGGGAGGATGCCCATCGCGACGATGAGGGCACGACCAACCAACCGAAGTGAATGACCTCGTTTCTGCATAGAAATGGGGGTTAAGAAGTCTTACTCCTACCGCTGCCAGTTATTTGAAGAACCGTCAAGAATGGCTTGGTTGAGTAAATATATTCCGTCGTTGCGAGGGGCGAACCTTCCCCCTGTCATCCCGAGCGAGTCCGACGAGCCGAGGGAACCCTTCAGGAGTATGGAGGGTTTCCTCCGCTCGTCGCAGAGCCTCCTCGGTCGGAATGACAAGGGGGATGGGACTCGGACGGTCGGAATGACAGAAGTAGAACGGAGCTCTTGACACTACAACGATGGTATATCAATATATAGACAAGCATCTATATATTATGGACAGCATCTTTAAAGCCCTCGCCGATTCAAGCCGTCGGAAGATCCTCGATCTCCTCAAGGAGAGGGACATGTCCGTGACCGACATCCAGGCGCATTTCCCGTTCACGCAAGCGTCTCTCTCGCATCATCTGGATATCCTGAAACGCGCGGACCTGGTCGTGACGGAGCGGCGAGGGCAGTTCATCCACTATTCGCTCAACACCTCGGTCTTCGAGGATGTGGCGCAGATGATCCTCAATTACTTCAACTATGACACACCTCACGCGTAAACCCATCGATGCGATGCTCGCCGTCCGCATCTCGCTCGTCGCGCTGATGTTCATCGCGGCCGCAATTATCTATCCGTATCTGCCGGATATCATTCCGACTCATTGGGGGATCGAAGGCGTACCAAAGGGATGGTCACCGAAGACATGGGGCGCATGGATCATGCCACCTATGTCGCTCGCGTTCCTCGTCCTGTTTCCGTTCCTCTCGAAACTCGATCCGAAGCGAGAGAACTATGAGAAATTCAAACAGCCCTGGAGCGTCATCCAGACCTCGCTCGTGGCGTTGCTCGCATACATGTTCCTCGTGACGAATTTTGTCACGTTTTACCCGCAGTACAACGATATGGTCGGTCGCGCCGTCGTTCTCGGTATCGGCGTCCTGTTCGTCGTCCTCGGGAACGTGATGGGCAAGGTGCGGCAGAACTACTTCATTGGTCTCAAGACCCCATGGACGCTCGATAATCCGGAAGTGTGGCAAAAAAGTCAGCGCTTCGCTGGGTGGGCCTTCGTGATTTCGGGCCTTGTCTTCATTATCGAATCCATCATTTGGATTGCGATCATGCCAGTCTTTGTCGTCATGATGGGCGTCATGGTCCTCATGCCAATCGTCTACTCGTATCTCCTGTCGCGCGACATCAAAAAGATGTAGGACACGATTCGTTACAGAGTAAAAGATCCCCGATTGGGGATTTTTTGTTTCTTGAAGCCGAGTGTCCTATCGTTTGATGGAGGTGATGCGGTGTGTTAGCTCTGTTTTGATTGAGGCACGAGGGACTTCCTTTTTCTCCAGCTTACGAGGTACAGCGCGCCGATGAGGAACGCGGGGCCGGAGAGGGTCATGCTCCATGAAAGCGCGAGATACCACGGCACGTCACCGCCGATGACGAGGATGATGTAGAGGAGTCCGGCCGCGAAGAACGCGACTGCGCCGACGAGTTCATGTTTCCACGCGATGACGACGAGCGCGAGCAGGACGAAGGCCGGGATGTTGTGGATGAGAAGCCCGACGATTGTCCCCCAGAAGCCGTAACCGCCCTCGAAGACGTCGAGCGAAAACAGCATCAGGAAACCGACGAACGCGAGGGAGAGGATGCGCGGCGTCCAGGTGATGAACGGGCCGATAGAGTTCTTCATGCGATTTGCGCGAACAGCACGACGTAGTTCTTGCCGTATGCCTTGGCGCATTTCGGACAGGTCGTATATGAGAAATAGAGCTTTTTTATCGTCTTGCCCTTGCTTGTGACGTACGTCTCCATCTCCTTCGCCCAGGTGCCGGCCATGTTGTATGGTCCCTCGAAGACCTTCGTGAGGAACGTCCCCGAGATCGTCGCCATCTGTGCGCCCGGCACGTCCTTCACGACGTCGATATAGATGTCCGCGCCCCAGAGGGATTTTTCGTCCGTCAGCATGAGCTGATACGGCGCCTTCGCCCCGGCCTTTTCGATGAGCGCCATGTTCTTGATGATTTTCGACCCCATGTTGAGGGGGATATGCATGAAGCTCGTGACGTGGTCCTTCACGAAAAGCTTATTCGTCCACGTGAGTTCCTTGTCGGTCCACGGTTCGGGATCGAACGGGTCGCAGCAACCGGTAGGTTTGACGTTGGGGTCGATCATATGGGTTCGATGATGGATGGTTATTTCTGAATCGCCTGCACGCGGCCGACTTCCCCGGTCGTGAGACGGACCTTGATGCCGCGCGGATAGACCGGTGCGTTCGTCAGGATGTCCTGGACCATGCCTTAGGTGAAGGCGTTCGTCGGCTGGTCCTTCTTCTGCACGATGACCACGGCCATGCCGGGCCTGATGTCGCTGCGGAGAGTGGGGTCCATGACGTTATCGTACATGAAGACGGCTATCTGTGGAAAACCCGGAGATGAGTTGTGGTTATTGAGATTTGACACGATTGTGCGCGTGTTCTATTTTTGTTCTGTATCCCCTCGACTTTTTTGCCACCAGCTACTCACCACACACCACGAACCTTCATATGCCCCCTCTCACACCAAAACAGAAAGACGTCCTCGACTTCATCGTCCAGTTCCTGAACGACAAGGGATATCCGCCGTCGTTCCGCGAGATCGCGTCGGGTCTCAATCTCGCATCACCGTCGACCGTGCACGTGCACATCCAGGCGTTGCGCGAGCGGGGGTTCCTCCGGAACAGCGGCTCATCGACTTCACGCGACCTCGAGCCGACGGACAAGGCGGTGCGCTGGGGGAGGAGCGTGGTTCTGCCGCTCTTGGGCGTCATCACGGCCGGACAGCCCATCGAGGCCGTGGAGGAACGCGAGACCATGGCCGTGCCGGTGGACCTCGCGCCCGACTCCTCGAATTCGTACGTCCTGCGCGTGAAAGGGGAATCCATGATCGACGATGGCATCCTCGATGGCGATTATGTCGTGGTGGAACGGAACCCGTCGCCCAAGAACGGGGACGTGGTCGTCGCGTTGCTCGACAACGCGTACGCCACACTCAAGCGCTTCTATCGCGAACGCGACCGCATCCGCCTCCAGCCCGCGAATTCCAAAATGAAACCCATCTACTGCCACGACCCGCTCATCCAGGGCGTGGTCCGGGCGGTCATCCGGACGTTCCGGCCCGTCTGATATGTATTCCTCCATCTCGGAACCTATCGAAGTCCTCGCTGCGTTCCGCAAGGGGCGCACAGAACCCATGACCTTCAAGTGGGGGAATCGGTATTACCAGGTGAAGAAGGTGAACATGGTGCATACGGAGCGGCGCGGTTGCGAGAAGTCTGTCATCTTCTCGGTCTCGGACGACGCGAACGCGTATCGGCTCTCGTTCTCGACGGAATCCTTGACGTGGCGGCTCGACGAGATGGCGACGTTGTAAGAGGTCAGCTAACGGGTGCCGGCGACCATGCGCCGGATCGTATCGGCTTCCGGAAGATGGGCGACCTCGAGTTGTCCGGATAGGAAAAAGCCCTTCGCGGGGCTCTTTTCGGTTCAGTTCGTCGGTGCCGGAGCAGGTGCCGGTGCGGGCGGATTCGCCACGAGCGCACCGACATCCAGGAAGGGGACCGTGCCGCTCATGACCGAGGGCAGGCGGCCGTCCCATTTTTCGAGCGTGCGGAGCTGGAGGATCTGCGGGCTGTCCTTGAGTGCCGCCGCCTCGATACGCAGGGCTTCGGCCTTCCCCTTCGCCTCAGCGACCTTCTGCTCGGCCTCGAACTTGATCTGTTCGAGCTTGTTGCGGGCCGCGAGCGCGGACTGCTCGGCCGTCACCTTTACCTCGATAGCCTCGTTGAACGAGCGGGAGAAGCTGAAGTCCACGATGTTGAAGTCGTCGATTTCGATGCCGCGTGACTGGAGTTTTGTCGTGAGGTGGTTCTTGATGTCGTCGCGAACAGCCTCGCGTTTCGTGATGAGCTCCTCGGCCGTGTATTTTGCCATCGAGGATTTTACGGATTCCTGGAGCGCAGGATCGATGAGGCGTGTCCTGTAATCCGTGCCGATTTCCTGATAGATGCTTGCGACCTTGTCGGGGTTGATGTGGAAGTTGAGCGCCATGATGCTCGAGACGCTCTGGAGGTCCTTGGATGCCGCAGACGCCTCGACCTGTTCCTTCTGGATCTTCACGTCCATGATGACGATCTTGTCCGCGACGGGGATGCGGACGAACAGGCCCTCGCCGTAGACCTTGCCGGTGACAGCCCCCCAACGGGTGAGGATGCCGCGCTGTCCCGCGCCGACCGTGCCGAGCGGCCAGAGGGTGCTGATGAGAATGACCGCGACGATGAGGACGGTCAGGGTCGTGATGAGACGCTTCATATGGCCCTAGTGAACCCGGAACGGGGCAGGGTGTCAATCGGGAGGCCTAAGAAAATATTCGGCGATAAAAAAACCGCGTCCGATGGCCGAAACCGAGGTGGACGCGGGGAGGGACATGGATCACGTCCCATGAAGAAGGAGCCAGAGGACACCCAAGATGATGAGAAGGGCCGTTCCGAGGAAGATCTGCATGATTCGGACATGTCGCCGTCCGGTTCGGGAAGGTGAAGGATCGGTCATGACAGGAGAAGGTTCCGATTCCGTCGGAGCCATCAGCTCGTCGGCCGTGACGAATCGGATCGCGGAGACGTTTTTGAGGCTGGACCCGATGAGGTCCTCGATGGAAACGGGCTCCTGCTTCGACGGCGCCTCCTCGGCGAGACCGAGTTCCTTCCGTGCATCCTTGATATCGGACAAGAATTCGTCGGCGGACAGATAGCGGTCCGCCTGCTTCTTCGCCATCGCTTTTTGGACGGCGCAGGCGAGCCGTTCCGGTACCTCCGGACGGACGTCCCGGGCATCCGGCGGGTCGTCATGGATCTGCTTGCGCAGGATATCGAGGACCGCGTTTCCAGCGAAGGGGTCCGCCACGAACGGCGGTTCGTTGACGAGCATGCAGTACAGCAGGGCCCCGAGGGCGTAGATGTCGGTGGTGACCGTGATCGCGTCCTGGGTCGCGGACTGGATCTGCTCCGGGGACATGAACTCCGGGGTTCCGATCAAGGCGAACCCCCCGGTCTCCACGCAGCGGGACGTCATCCCTGCATGCATGCCGGGTCCATCGTTCCCGCCCATGACCTTAGCGACGCCAAAATCCATGATCTTGGTCCGGGTGCGTCCGTCCGCATCCGTGGACACCATGATGTTCTCGGGCTTGATGTCCCTATGGACGACGCCGTGCGCATCGAGGACACGCGCGGTGAGGAGCAGGCTCTCCATGATGTCGAGGATCTGTCGGAAGTCGAGACGGGCGTTTACCTCGTCCTGATCAGCGATGAGGTCATCGAGCGCACGGCCGTCGACGTGTTCCATGACCAGGAAGTGGCCATAGCCGTCGAGATGGAATCGCTCGATCACGCGCACGATGCCATCGTCCGCGATGAGCCGCATGACGGCTTCCTCGCGCTCGAACCGCTCGACGAGGTTCTGGATCTTCTGCTTGCGCAAATGTTTGATCGCGACCCGTTCGCCCGATGCGACGGCCTTCGCGAGATAGACGACCCCGAAACCTCCCTCACCGATGTTTTCGAGGAGTTTGTACTTCGAG
Organism: Patescibacteria group bacterium; assembly: GCA_018830865.1. Lineage (GTDB taxonomy): Bacteria > Patescibacteriota > Patescibacteriia > 2-12-FULL-60-25 > 2-12-FULL-60-25 > JAHJRN01. The sequence goes on from JAHJRN010000021.1 coordinate 16,838, forward strand.
GCGAGGACCGTTCCGAGCAGGGGGGTCTTCTGTCGTCGACTGGGACGGGCGTCGTCGGCATCCCGACGCACCGGAGCGGCATGACCTTTCTTGACCACGCGGACCTCCTTTCGCGGCTTGGCTGTCGCGACGGGTGGGGATGGAATGAACGTAAGAGCATCCTAGCCCGAAACGGGCATTTGTCAATGGATGCATGTAGGACGACGTATCCGCCGACACGCCGGCAATCATTCGTATCTCAACGCCTCGATGGGATTGAGTCGCGCCGCTCCGCGGGCGGGGAAGTATCCGAAGACGATGCCGATGGCCGCCGAGACCGTGAAGCCGAGGGCCATGGCGTTCCACGGCATGGTGAACGTCCATCCTTCCTGGTAGGAACCGAGGGCCGTGAGGCCGAGCCAGGAGAACGTCACGCCGAGGACGACACCGACCGCGCCCGCGAGCACGGTCAGCACGACGGCCTCCATGAGGAACTGCGCCAGCACGTCGCGCGGCTTCGCGCCGATGGCCTTGCGCAGGCCGATCTCGCGCGTTCGTTCCGTCACGGTCACGTACATGATGTTCATGATGCCCACGCCGCCCACGACGAGGGAGATGGCCGCGATGGAGGTGAGCAGGATCTGGAGGATGTCACCGATGGCGCCGGCTCGTTCAGCTGCGTCGTCCTGCGTCGTCAGCTGGAAGTCGTCTTTCGAGAGGTCGCCTTCCGGGTTGTTCAGCTTATGCGTCTCTCGGAGCGCGACGCGAATCTGTTCCTTGGCGTCCGACATCGCGATGCCTTCGACCTGCACGGTGATGCGCAGGAGCTTGTCGCGGTTCAGCTGCTGCATGAGGGTCGTGACCGGCACGAACACTACGCGGTCCATGTTCGTGAAGAACTTCGTCCCAGCCGGCGCGAGCAGACCGACGATGCGGTAGCTCTTCTTCGCGATCTTGATGCGCTGGCCGACAGGATCCTCGTTGCCGAAGAGGTCGCTCGCGAGGTCGGTGCCGATGACCGCGACCGAGGTGACGCCGTCCACGTCGGATGACGTGAAAAACGAGCCTTGGCCGATTTCGAGGTTGTAGAACTCGAACAGCTGTTCGGTGCCGCTGAAGACGGAGGTCTGGAACGCCTCCGTGGACGATTCGATGAGCGCGGGCTGGATGATGGCGCCGTCGACGAGCGTGACCCACGGGAGCTGTTTGAGGCGTTTCAGGTCACGGATTGTCAGCACCTGCTTCGCGAGCAGGACGGACTGCGGGCCCGACGTCTTCTCCTCGCCTGGACCGTTCACGATGAAGACGGTGTTCGATCCGAACGAGGCGACCTGCGACAGGATGAACCGTTCCGCGGCGTTCCCGATGGAGAGCATGAGGATGACCGACGCGACGCCGATGATGATGCCGAGCATGGTCAGGACCGAACGGCTCTTGTTGCGTCGCAGGCTGTCTAGGCTGATCCGGAGGGTATCGCGAGTCCTCATATCATTCGGCGCGCAGTGATTCGATAGGATGGAGCCGCGCGGCGCGTCGTGCGGGGAAGTACCCGAACGTGAGGCCGATGAGCGTCGAGACCGTGAAGCCGAGGACGACGCCCGTGACGGAGACCGTGAAGGTCCATCCCGGCGTGTACGCGTTGATGGCTTGGATGGCGATCCAGGCGAGGAGCGACCCGAGGATGATGCCGAACGCGCCGCCCGCGACCGTGAGGAAGACCGCCTCGGTGAGGAACTGGGTGAGGACGTCCTTGCCGCGGGCGCCGACGGCCTTGCGCAACCCGATTTCCGAGATGCGCTCGGTCACGCTCACGAACATGATGTTCATGATGCCGATGCCGCCGACGAGGAGCGAGATGGCCGCGATGGAGGAGAGGAGGATCTGCAAGGCGCCGGAGACCTGGTCGATGCTCTTCACGGCGTCCGCCTTGGTCATGATGAAGAAGTCGTCCTTCACCGGGTCGTTTTCCGGATTCTCGATATTGTGGGCCTCGCGCATGATCACCTCGAGACGCGACTGCGCCTCGTCGAGCGGGATGGCCGTCTTCACGATGATGTATTCGAGATAGCGGTTGTGGCTCAGGTCGCTTGCGGCCGTGAGGGGGACGTACACGGTCCGGTCCATGTCCTGCATCATCTGGGTGCCCATGGGTTTCATGAGGCCGATGACGCGGAACTGCGCGTCGCCGATTTTCACGAGCTTGCTTATCGGATCGTCTTGCCCGAAGAGGTCGTCCGCGACCTTGGAACCGAGGACGGCCACGCGGCTGTGGCTGTCGACGTCCGACATCGAGATGAACGCGCCGTCGGCCATCGGGAACTCGAAGATGACGATTTCGTCGGGAAGGGCGCCGACGATGGTCACGTTCCGCGTGACCCCACGTGCGGACACGTCGTCCGTGACGTAGATGCCTCCGCTGACGGCATCGAGCCAGGGCTCGCGCAGCAGTCGTTCCGCATCCTTTAGGGTGAGGGAATTCTGCGTGAAGGGGGAGGGATTCTCCATCTGCGTGCGAGGACCCGGATTGACGATGAGCTGGTCGCTCCCGAACGCCGACATCTGCGAGAGGATGTAGGCCTGCGCTGATTCGCCGAGGGAGAGGGCGAGGATGACGGCCGAGATGCCGATGACGATGCCGAGGATCGTCAAAATCGACCGGTTGCGCGTCCGCACCAGGCTTTGCCACGAGCTACGCGCGAGGTCCGGCAGGTGCATACCTTATTTGAGGAGGTGATCGCTGTCGGCGACGAACCGGTTCTTCACGGGCTGGTCCGATTCGATAAGTCCGTCTTTGATGCGGATGATGCGTTCGGCATGTTCGGCCGTGTAGGTCTCGTGCGTCACGAGGACGATGGTGTGGCCATGCTCGATGTTGAGATGCTGGAGGATCTGCATCACCTGCGCGCCGGACTTGGAGTCGAGGTTGCCGGTGGGTTCATCCGCGAAGATGATGGACGGCTGGCGGATGAGGGCGCGCGCGATGGCCACACGTTGGCGCTCGCCGCCGGAAAGCTGGTTGGAGAGGTTCTCGATGCGGTGAGACAGCCCGACGGAATCGATCGCCTCCTCGGCCATCGCGTCCCATTTGGACGCGGGCACGTCGGAATAGAGCAGGGGAAGCTTCACATTCTCGCGGACCGAGGTTTTGGGCAGGAGGTTGAACGTCTGGAAGATGAACCCGACTTTTTCGCCCCGCATCCGCGCGAGCTCGTCCTCGGCGAGCGTCGAGACGTCCCGGCCGTCGAAGACGTAGGAACCCTTCGTGAGCACGTCGAGGAATCCGAGGATGTGCATCAACGTGGATTTCCCGGAGCCGGACGGTCCCATGATGGCGACGAATTCGCCATTGTCTATCTCGAAAGACAGGCCGTGGAGCACTGAGGTCACCAGTTCGTCGTTGACGTAGTCCTTGGTGAGGTCCGTGACCCTGATCACCGCGCTTCCGTTCTTCGGCATGTCGTCACTTCGTCGTTTCGCCCACGATGACTAGCTCTCCCTCCTCGAGGCCGCTCGTCACCTCCACGCGACCCTCGTCGCCGCGGAGCCCGATGATGACATCGCGGGGAGAGGGTTCGCCGTCCTTCAGGACGCGGACCGTCTTGGTCCCGTTCGTGGTGCGGATAGCGCGGAGCGGCATCACGAGGGTGCCCTTACCCTCGCCGGTCGTCACGGTCACGTTCGCGGTCATGCCCGGCTTCACGTCGCGGTCCTCGCGGTCGATCTGTACGCGGATCTTGTAGTAGATGGCTTCCTGCACCTTGGTCTGGTCCGGATCCTCGGCCGTGACCGTGCCGGTGAACGTCACGTCGTCGCCGTACGCGTCCAGCGTGATGCTCGCGGATTGGCCGACCTCGACCTTCGCGATGTCCGTCTCGGGCACGAGCGCCTCGATGTCGTAGGAGGAGGTGCCGACCATGCGCACGATGGTGATGCCGGTCTGCACGAGCTCGCCGACGTCAGGAATGACCTCGGAAACGGTGCCGTCCACCGGCGCCACGATCTGGATGTTCTTAAGGTCGTTCGCGGCCTTGTCCGCGTTCACCTGTGCCTGTTCCACCGCGGCACGGAGACCGGCGACGTCCACGGCACGGGGGCCGGAACGTCTCAGGTCGAGCGTCGCCTTCGATGCCTCGAGGCCCGCCGCCTGCACCGCGACGGCGGATTCCGCGGCCGTGACCTGCGTCGCCGCATTGGTCCGCGCGGTGTCGAGCGCCGTCAGCGCGGACGTGTAGGCGTCCTGCAGCTGGTCGATGGTCTGCGTCTTGGTCAGTTCCGTGTTTTTGGTCGTCTGGACGGCCGTGAGCACGGTCGTGTTCTGTGCCGAGATGGTGGTCCGGTCCGCGTCGATGGTCGCCTTCTTCGCGGCGAGTTCCGTGGCCGTGAGATACTGCGACGTCATGCTCGCCGAGAGCACGCGCTGGACATCGGAGAGGAAGGTCTGGACCTTGGAGATGGCGTCGAGGACCGTGTCCGCGGCCGCGAGGATCTGGTCCTTCGTCGACGCGGACGACAGGGCGTTGACGGCCGTGTCCGCGGCCTGCTTGGCGGCCTTCGCGACCACGTACGAATTCCGCGCGGTCTCCATGGAGCCGTAGTCGAGGAATCCGAGGACGTTCTTGTACATCTGGTTCGAGGCCGTATCGTCCACGCCGACGATCTTGTCGCCGTCCGTGAGGCCGACCTGCAGCGGACCGAGCGCGGACGAGAGCGTCGCGCGCGCGGAATCATAGGAATTCTGGACGGCTTGGCTCACGACCGCATCCTGGTTCGCGAGGCTGTTCTTGGCGGTCTGCACGTTCAGCTCCGCGACGTCGATAGCATTCTGCGTCGTGAGTTTGGTCGAGGCGAGGTCCGCGACCGCCTTGTCATAGCCGGCCTGCGCCTGGTCCACCTGCGTCTCCGCGACGCGGATGGCCTGGTCGGTCTCGCCGGCGAGTCGTGCGTTCAGGTTCGCCGCAGCGACCGCGAGGGCGGCGTTGGCGCTCCGCAAAGCGAACACGACGTCGTCGTCCTTCAGTTCGGCCAGGACGTCGCCTTTCATGACCTTGTCGCCGACCTTCACGTTCACGTCGCTGATGGTGCCGCTCTGCTTGAACGCGAGGTCGATGCGCGCGGCCGGTTTGATCTCGCCCGTGACCTCTACGGTCTGCACGAGGTCGCGGCGTTCGACGGCGGCCGTTTCGTAGGTCACCTGGCCGCTCTTGGATTTTGCGTAGGCGTACCACGCGACGAGTAGGATGACGGCCGCGAGGACGATGTAGGTACGTTTCTTCTTCAGGAATGCTGGGATGGCCATATCAGACGTTGAGGTTCGTGAGGGCTTGACCGATGCGGCTGTTTATCTCTTCGAGCATGCTGCGCATCTTGTCGGCAGGGACCAGGGCGATGGCACCTTCGTCGTGTTGGAGGACGATGAGACGTGCCCCGGATTCTAGGCCTAGATTGTCTCGTACTTCCTTGGGGATGACAACCTGTCCGCGCTCGCCCATGACAGCCGTTCCCATGACGGAAATCGGCGGATGGCAGACCGATGTTTTTGAACGTGTCATATAAGTATGAATTGTATGAAAGTATGGCATTTTGGGCGGGAACGGTCAATTCCAGAATCTATCATAGATACTATCGTCCTCGAGTGGAGGCTGTCCGACAGCCGGAACGAAGGACCTTCCGCTTAGATGCTCTCGGCAGAGGTTCTATTTCGAAGGTCCTTCAGCCGACGTCACGTCGGCTTCTCACGCCGCCGGCGTGACCCCTTTGGGGAGGATGACACTCGTATTTCATTGCCCATTCCCCACGGAATTGATAGCGTACAGCCATTATGGCCAAAGGTTACGACCCCAAGGAGATCGAAAAGCGCTGGCAGGGGCGGTGGGAGGAGGATGGGACGTATCGCGCACATGACGGGAAGCCGTCGAAGAAGGGCGACAAGTTCTACGGCCTCATCGAGTTCCCGTATCCGTCCGGTGACGGCCTGCATGTGGGGCATCCGCGGTCGTACACGGCCATCGACATCCTGACACGCAAGAAACGGATGGAGGGGAAGAACGTGCTGTATCCCATCGGGTGGGACGCCTTCGGCCTGCCGACCGAGAACTTCGCCATCAAGCACAAGGTCAAGCCGCAGGACGCGACGAAGAAGAACATCGCGACGTTCACGCGGCAGCTCACGTCGCTGGGCTTCGGGTTCGACTGGTCGCGCGAGATCGACACGACCGACCCCTCCTATTATAGGTGGACGCAGTGGATGTTCCTGAAGCTCTTCGGTTCCTATTACGACGAGAAGAAGGGGAAGGCGCGGCCCATCGAGGAGCTTCCCGTCGGTGAGCGCGACGGGCGCCGCATGGCGTTCAAGGCATCCGCGACCATCAATTGGTGCCCGTCATGCAAAATCGGCCTCGCGAATGAAGAGGCGCAGGGCGGCGTGTGCGAGCGGTGCGGCGCCGCGGTCGAGAAGCGCGAGAAGGCGCAGTGGATGATCCGCATCACGGCATATACCGAGCGCCTGCTGGAAGATTTGAAGACCGTGGACTATCTCGACCGCATCAGGATTCAGCAGGAGAATTGGATTGGTCGGAGCGAGGGGGCGTCCGTGGAGTTTGCCACGACCTCCGGCGACACGGTTCAGGTCTTCACCACACGTCCGGACACGTTGTTCGGCGCGACGTACCTCGTGCTGTCGCCGGAACATCCGCTCGTGGACCGTTGGGTACGGGATGGCGTCATCACGAACACGAAAGAGGTCGCATCGTATCGCGACGACGCGCGTCGCAAGTCCGACATCGAGCGGCAAGAGAATAAGGAGAAGACCGGCGTGGAGATGAAGGGGCTCTGCGCGACCAACCCTGCGAACGACGAGGAGATTCCGGTCTGGATTTCGGATTACGTCCTTGCGACGTATGGTACCGGCGCCATCATGGCCGTTCCTGCGCATGACGACCGCGACTTCGCGTTCGCGACCACATTCGGATTGCCCATCCGGTACGTGGTCGCGCCTGAGGTCGTGGACGGGACGAATCCTCCCGTGAAGGGGAAGTCCACGAAGGAGCGTGCGACGGTCCACGCCATGGTCCGCGACCCGAAGACCGGGAAGATCCTGTGCCTGGACTGGAAGGAGTTTCCCTGGAGGACCTTCGTGCTCGGCGGCATCGAGGAAGGCGAAGACGCGGTCGAGGCCGCGAGGCGTGAGGTCCGCGAAGAGACCGGCTATACGGACCTGACGTTCGTGCGCACGCTCGGCGGTCCCATCCGGTCGCACTATTACGCCGCGCACAAGAAGGAGAACCGCATCGCGATGGCGACGGCGGTCCTGTTCGACCTCGCGAGCGACGTGCGCGGGGAGGTCTCGGTCGAGGAGCTCGCGAAGCATGAACCGGTATGGGTGGACGCCGCGGATATCGTGCCGGAGAAGATGACGTGCTCCGAGCTTTCGTTCTGGCTCCCGCTCATCCAAGGGAAGGGCGGCTGTTGGAGCGGTGAAGGCGTGAACGTCTCGTCCGGGTTCCTCGACGGGTTGACGACGGCAGAGGCGACGAAGAAGATGGTCACATGGCTCGAGAAGCGGAAGAAGGGGAAGGGGACGGTCACGTACCGCCTCCGCGACTGGGTTTTTTCGCGCCAGCGGTATTGGGGCGAGCCGATTCCTATCGTGTTCTGCGAGGCATGCGGGGCTGTTCCGGTTCCGGAGGACCAGCTGCCGGTCGTCCTGCCGGACGTCGACAAATACGAACCGACAGACACGGGCGAGTCGCCGCTCGCGAAGATCACGGAGTGGGTCAAGACGGCCTGTCCGGCCTGCGGCGGGCCTGCACGGCGCGAGACCGACACCATGCCCAACTGGGCCGGCTCCTCGTGGTACTTCCTGCGCTACTGCGACCCGCACAACGACACGGCATTCGCGAATGCGAAAAAACTTGAGTACTGGATGCCCGTCGACCTCTACAACGGCGGCATGGAGCACACGACGCTCCACCTCCTCTATTCGCGGTTCTGGTACAAGTTCCTGTGGGACCTCGGCCATGTGCCGAAGGCGTGCGGCCCGGAGCCGTACAAGGCGCGGCGGTCGCATGCGCTCATCCTCGGCGAGGGCGGGGTGAAGATGTCGAAGTCCAAGGGGAACGTGGTGAACCCCGACGACGTCGTCGCCGAATACGGCGCGGACGTGTTCCGCATGTACGAGATGTTCATCGGCCCGTTCGACCAGGACGCGCCTTGGGACATGCGCGGCATCGAGGGCGTGAAGCGATTTTTGGACAAAGTCTGGCGCACCCTTTCTGTCATCCCCGCGGAGGCGGGGAACCAGAATCAGGGGATGGATTCCCGCCTGCGCGGGAATGACAAGCGGGGTGAGCTGGAAACGCTCCTGCACCGGACCATCAAGAAGGTCGGGGAGGATATCGAGACGTTGAACTTCAATACGGCCGTGTCGGCGCTCATGATCCTCGCGAATGCGATGGCGGATGCAAAAGCGCTTCCGGTCGAGGCGAAGGAGACGTTCCTCAAGCTTCTCGCGCCGTTCGCGCCGCATATGACCGAGGAGCTCTGGCATCGGATGAGGCATGAGACGTCCATCCACGTCGAGCCGTGGCCGGCCTACGACCCGAAGAAGACCCTCGCGGCGACGTTCGAGCTCGTCGTGCAGGTGAACGGCAAGGTACGCGACCGTATCGAGGTCGACGCGGACATCTCGGAGAAGGATGTGACGGCGAAGGCGCTCGCGTCCGAGAAGGTGCAGCCGTATCTTGATGGGAAGGAACCGAAGAAGGTCGTGTACGTGAAGGGGAGACTCGTGGGGATTTCGGTCTAAAACGCCCAAGGAACCCCGGGCACTGTTCGGTTATTGGTTGATAACTTGAGGTGAGACTTGGAGTAACAGCTCGTTCACGAGCAGCTCCATCGAAGTATCTGATTTGATGCCACGTCGTGTCTTAAACCGCGCCTCGACCTGACCGATGACATTCTCG
>JAHJRN010000064.1 GCA_018830865.1 Patescibacteria group bacterium
ATAGCAGGTCGCCCCGTTTTAGGCAGAAACAGTTCTATCCACTATTTCAGATCAACCCATGAACGCCTGCACCAAGAGCACCACGATGCCTTTGAGAAATTCCACAAAGAAATATTGCAAATCAGCGGTGACCCTACCATCAGTGACTGCTTACCAAAGCCTATTAAAGGCGAAACGATTTTCCCTACAGGTAACGTTGGCAGCCCATTTTGCCCAAGCAAAGAACGCCTAACCTCCTACCTGCATGATATTCGAGACCGGCTTGAAAACTCATTGATGATGGGGAATCGGCGAGCATGGCGTGACCTTTTGTCTATTTATACCTACGAATGTCTTCGCCTTGTGACAGGGATGCGAGTTGTGGCAGAACCAGACTTCCACGCTTTCGCCCTTATGAGCCATGGGAATTGGCTTAGGCTACAAGAAAAGGGTTCTCACTCACGAGTCGTCCCTGTGCATGATGTTGTAGCAAATCTTTGGGGCATGCTCACGGAAGCAAACAACTGGCAGCAACAATTCAAGTCTCGCTCCAACCCGAGTGAGGATCCTCTTTTTTATTTCATTGATAAGGATGGCTATCACCGTCCGCTCAGCAGCCACATCATCAAGGAGATTTGCCAGGACCACCACATTGAGCACCCTGGTTTTAAAAACAATGCGCACCGACATTTGATGCGCAGCCATATCCATGAATGTGGCATGAGCTATCGCATCGCGGATTTCATCTTGGGCCACCTTCAAGGTGGACCGCACCCACAGGACCGCTTATCTCTCGTCCCCTCGGAACAAAGACGGCGCCAGTTCCTGCGCGTGGCAGACAGCCTGGTGAAAGAGCTGAACATCACAGCGGTGAGGGCCTGGCGATGAAAAAACCAGAACTTGATCAACTAAGGAAGTCGCTCAGTACAGTGCAAGACTGGGCTGTCAAAAAACATCCTGAAATAGCTGAATGGTCCGGCGAGTTCAAGAGCCTTGTTCTTGAAGTTGCCAAAGGCGACAAGGTCACAGAGCAACCGGTAGCAATCCCAAAGAGTAAAGTGATGTCCTTGGTACAAAGATTGGCTGGTGAGCCGCCTTATCGACCGGAGGCAGAGCATAAACTGCGCCAGCTTAACGAGACATTGCTGGATGGATGGAATTCATCCAGCCTGGCGCTGGTGCCGGCGCCTCCTATCCTAGTGGACTTCTCCCCCAAATCAGCAACGGCCTTCGCGGCTGGTGACGAATTACTCATATACTCGATTGAAAGACTCTGGGATTTCCTAATGGCGCACAAGCTCAATCCGGAAAAGAACTCAACTAGCAATAGAAAACTCACCAAGGAAGATCACCGTGCGTGTTCATTGATCCTCTGCCTATTGGTCAGTGGAGATATGCTGCTAGATTCTCCGGCTCGAGGCCTGGCCGGCTTTTCACTGCGCAACTTGGACATCGGCCCAATCTGGACCATGGTTTCATGGCACAAGAACAATGAATTCCGTTGGCCATTGTCATGGGTTACGGTCACCAATCTAATGAAGCTGCTCGCCCTTATCCCCAGGCGCAAGCGCAGAGGAGCATATTTCCTGGGCGACAAATACTATGAAACCAAGAGCAAAGGTGATGATCGTGAACCTGTCCGGACCAAAAGCCGCGGTATTTTGTTACATGAGATTTTCAATCGCTGGCTGGCATGGCTTTCATCGATGGCACAAGAAAAGGGCATCCATATGCCCGTCAAGCTGACGCTGCGTTCAACAATCAAAGCAGGTCGCCGAAGAGCATCCCTGATCCATTCCCAAGCGGTAGTGCAGTATTTATCGGGAACGCTTCCAGCTGCACCTCAGGACCAAAGCTCCTGGAACGCATTACATGATGGCGTACGCGAAGAACCATCCCCTAAACGCATCAATATTATAGAGCATAGGAATCAACCTAGAGTTGATACCTCCTACAAAAAAGTGGGAGAACTTACTGCCGCTGAACAAGATCAAGCTGACAGCATGATTCGCGAAGTCCAGTCATTAATCCAAGGCGGTTTCGATAGAAAGGAAAGCTATGCTGAGATAGCTCGCCGATTGAAGAAGCTCGCTGAAAATTTTTCTCGTATCCCGGCAGAGGACGGTAAAAAAGCTTTTCAAGGACTCCTTCGCGCCTGCCTGATGTACCTTGGCTATCGCGCCAGCCAGACCAAACCCCCAATTGAAATCCTTCAGGAGGAGGCGATTGAGTTACAAGACCTGGCTTGCTCCTTGTTGGGACGGCTGAGTTTGGCCTCCCTCTCGTCTGACGACCTGACCAGCCTAGCCGCGGAGTACATGGTGACTGAATCGAATTCGTCTGACTCATTACAGAAACGGAGAACCTTCATAAGGCGATTCTTCCAGGTGACAAAGGCCATGGGTGAGGAAGTATTTGAATCAGGCCTCGCTATGGAAGAAGCTAATTGGCGGCACCCCGAGGTGCAAATTGTCTGGGAGCGAAAGGCCCGCAAAGTATTGACTCCCCGCGACCTGATGAGGCTTATCGACAGTTCAGATGATGATGCTACCCGCGCACC
>JAHJRN010000022.1 GCA_018830865.1 Patescibacteria group bacterium
CGAGAATGTCATCGGTCAGGTCGAGGCGCGGTTTAAGACACGACGTGGCATCAAATCAGATACTTCGATGGAGCTGCTCGTGAACGAGCTGTTACTCCAAGTCTCACCTCAAGTTATCAACCAATAACCGAACAGTGCCAGCGCTGGAACGAGGTCCCCACGTTGGGGCTAGACGTTCGCCTGATCCTTGCGGACCGGCGCTGGCTTCCGCGGACCCTTCTTCGGGGTGTACCCGTTGAGTGGCCAAGAGCTGAAGTCCGTCGTCGCATGCCTTTCGATATGCTTCGGGGCCTTCGCCAGCGAGTCTGCGATCAGGGCGGCGATGTATTTTTGACGGTTCATGGCATCCTCCGAAGTCTGTTGTTGGTCGCGTACCCGGGGGTCGAACCCGGTCGGTTCACCACTCGCCCGTGAAGGCGTCCTATAACCGCAGGACCTTTTTGGTGGTGTACGCGGGTAAGGAGACGATATGTCCATCATCTGCGCACCTGCGTACATCGAGCGGCATTTCATCATCCGGAACGATGCAGAGGGGACATGGTCTGCCGAAGCATCCATGTCCGTGAAGGTGTACGGTCAAGGCATGCCAGACGAATCCGGCTCGCGATGAGATCCACCTTCGACCGCGCGTAGGGTCCGTGAACGGTCTCCGTGCGGGGGCTCTCCTCTACATCGTTCGGGACGATGTCATGAAAGGTCCAATCCTGAACGCGTGACACAGGTCATGTATTCGGGATTGGGCAGGAACGACGAGGGTCATTCCTGCGCCTGAGACGTTCGTCTCGATACGTCGCCCATGTCTGGGCAGACGTTTGTGCGTCGGCGGGCCGACGCGCCGATAGATTTTTTAGCGCACGAGAAGTTGCAAAGTCTTCCTTCTCGTTTGGGGGGCGTTTCTCACGACACGACAAGCTGGTCGCGAGGCTTGGCTTGGCCGACACGTTGGCGCCGGCGGATGTAGAGGGGACAGGCGCAGCGCCGAAGCGCGCGAATGTCCGTGGCCGCCTACCGATCATGCGTTTCCAGTCGAGACCGGGAACGATGATTTCAGCGGGCCACCCGTGACGGTGTCCGTATTCGGACCGTCAGCAGGGTTCCTCCTCCACGTCCGTGAGCGGCAACAGGAGACGAAAAACGGGGCCTTGTTGGGGGTCCCGATGTCGGATTCGCCTAGCGCATCACAACCTGTGCTCCATAATCAGCAGAATATCGGTGAGCATCGTTGGATGGGCCTCGACTCTCCTCAATCGAGACTGCCTATTCGCTTGTGATGTTCGTGTCCCGGCCGGGCCTTTCCCAGTTCAGAACGAAGCACAATACCATGAATCAACGATTTTGTCAAGGGGGGCAGGCACGTTTTCTTGACTCAACCTAGCCAATAAAAAATGGCTCTGTTGAGCCATTTTGACGGATTTATGTCAAAAATACCGCGTTTGTTGACATTGAACACCAAAATGGTCATAGGCCTGATTTGCTCGACAAAGCCCTTGACGGCATCCGAATCGCATGGCACACTCCGGCCACAAGATGCGCGCTGCGCGAGTATTTTTGGCCAAATGCTCTCAACACTCCATTAAATAGGCAAGCGAACCCGCCGGAAACACGTCCCGGTGGGTTTTCGTGTCTATCCGCCGCCGTATCTTCCCGTTTTTCATTCTCCACACGACGTACGTCCGCTCTCGCCGTCGCCCGGTCACTCCGCCTGAACGCTCCGTTCGATCGCGGCCCGGTTGCGGAGGGACGATACGTCCGTAGCCAGGACCCGCATGTCCATGCTGTTCCGGCGCCAACCGCCTACCGAGACGGAGCGTCGCTATTTCACGGCGTCACGCGACGCCATGGCCCTGCCGGATCTCATTGAGATCCAGAAGCAGAGCTACCGATGGTTCCTTGAGGAGGGCATCCGCGATCTGTTCAACGAGGTCTCCCCGGTCAAGGATTTTATCGGTCGCGACCTCGAACTGTCGCTCGTCGACTACTTTTTCGACGAACCCAAGTTCGACGAGCAGACGTCGAAGGCGAAGAACGTCAACTACGAGGCGCCCCTGCGCGTGAAGACACGGCTCGTCAACAAGCGGACGGGCGAGATGAAGGAACAGGAAGTGTACCTCGGCGACCTCCCGGTCATGACCGACCGCGGCACGTTCGTCGTGAACGGCATCGAGCGCGTCATCGTGTCGCAGCTCGTGCGGTCCGCCGGCGCGTTCTTTACGGCGGAGATGACGCGCGGACGCCGCCACTACGGTGCAAAGGTCATCCCGAACCGCGGCGCTTGGCTGGAATTCGAGACGGACGGCAACAACGTCATCTGGGTGAAGATCGATCGGAAGCGCAAGGTCGCGGCGACGTCGCTCCTGCGCGCGTTCGGGTTCGGCAGCGACGAGGAGATTGCGTCGTTCTTTACGGGCGTGGACATCCATCCGTTGAACCACTACATCGAGGCGACGCTCGCCAAGGACATCGCGAAGACCGAGGAGGAGGGGACCATCGAGGTGTACAAGCGCATCCGCCCGGGCGACCTTGCCACGGCGGACAATGCGCAGTCGCTCATCCACTCGATGTTCTTCAACTTCGACCGCTACGACCTCGGTCAGGTCGGGCGCTACAAGTTCAACCAGCGGTTCGGCGTGACGGCGGACCCCAAAGAGGTCGCCAAGGAAGAGAACCGTATCCTCGCGAAGGAGGACCTCGTGAAGATTCTCTGCGAGATCATCCGCCTGAACAACACGCAGGAGGAGCCGGACGATGTGGACCACCTCGGGAACCGCCGCGTGCGCGCCATCGGCGAGCTCGTGCAGGGACGGTTCCGCATCGGCCTCGCGCGCATGGAGCGTATCGTAAAAGACCGCATGTCCACACAGGATATCGCGACTCTCACGCCGGCGAAGCTCATCAACGCGCGGCCGGTCATCGGCGCGGTGCGCGAGTTCTTCATGAGTTCGCAGCTCTCGCAGTTCATGGACCAGGTCAATCCGCTCTCGGAACTCGAACACAAGCGGCGTCTCTCTGCGATGGGGCCGGGCGGCCTCTCGCGTGAACGCGCTGGCTTCGACGTCCGCGACGTGCACCGCACCCACTACGGACGCATCTGCCCCATCCAGTCCCCAGAAGGCCCGAACATCGGTTTGGTGGGACACCTCGCGTGCTATGCGCGCATCAACGATTTCGGGTTCATCGAGACGCCGTACCGGAAGGTCAAGAACATGGCGGAGAACGACGGCAAAGACGCCGTCGGCGAGGTCCTTCGCGTGGATGTCCGCGACGGCGAGGGGAACATGGTCGGAGAGGCGAACGCCGAGGTCGACAAGAAGCTCGCGGAGAAGTTGAAGAAGGTCGCGATCCCCGCGCTGCCCATCGTGCCGCGCGTGACGGGTGAGATCGTCTATCTCAACGCCTTCGCGGAAGAGCGCGGGACCACGGCGCCGGCGACAACGCCCATCGGCAAGGACGGCCGGTTCCTCGATGCACGCGCCAGCGCCCGCAAGAACGGTGACGCCACGGTCGTCGACGTGCATGAGATCGATTATGTCGACGTCTCATCCAAGCAGATCCTGTCCGTCGGCACCGCACTTATCCCCTTCGTCGAGCATGACGACGGTCAGCGCGCGCTCATGGGATCGAACATGCAGCGTCAGGCCGTGCCGTGCATCAAGCCGGATGCGCCCATCGTGGGCACTGGCGTTGAGCGGCGTGCGGCCGTGGACGCGGGCGACGTGATTCTCGCGCCGGACGACGGCACCGTCGTGTCGGTTTCCGGAAGGCATATCGAACTCCAGACCCAGGACGGCAAGCTCCGGCGCTACGATCTCGAGAAATTCCAACGGTCCAACAGCTCGACGTGCCTGAATCAGCATCCGCGCGTGGAGAAGGGGCAGAAGGTCTTCGCCGGCGAGGTCCTTATCGACGGTACCTCGTGCCAGAAGGGTGAACTCGCCCTCGGCCAGAACCTTCTCTGCGCCTTTCTGTCATGGGATGGCTACAACTATGAGGACGCCATCATCCTTTCCGAGAAGCTCGTGCACGAGGACCGGTTCACCTCCATCTACATCGAGCACTATCCCATCGACGTGCGCGACACCAAGCTCGGTCCCGAGATCGTGACGTCCGACATCCCGAACGTCTCGGAGGAGAAACTGAAGAACCTGGACGAACAGGGCATCGTGCGCATCGGCGCTGAAGTGAAGTCCGGCGACATCCTCGTCGGCAAGATCACCCCGAAGGGCGAGGCCGACCTCTCGGCCGAGGAGAAGCTGCTCCGCGCCATCTTCGGCGAGAAGGCCCGCGACGTGCGCGACTCCTCCCTCTATCTCCAGCATGGCGCGCACGGCAAGGTCGTGGGCGTCACGGTGTTTTCGCGCGAGGCAGGCGACAAGCTCCAGCCGGGCGTCATCAAGCAGATCGTCGTCGCCGTCGCGGACCTGCGCAAGGCCCAGGTGGGCGACAAGCTCGCCGGTCGGCACGGCAACAAGGGCGTCATCTCCAAGATCGTCCCGGTGGCGGACATGCCGTTCCTCGCGGACGGGACGCCCGTGGACGTCATCCTCTCGCCGCTCGGCGTCGTGTCCCGCATGAACCTCGGGCAGATTCTCGAGACGCATCTCGGGCTCGCCGCGAACGCGCTCGGCTACACCGTGGCCGCGCCGGTCTTCGACGGCGTTCCGGAGGCGACCATCCGTAGTGAGCTGAAGCGCGCCGGATACGACGAGGACGGCAAGGTCACGCTCTACGATGGACGTACTGGCGACGCGTACGACTACAAGCCGACCATCGGATACATCTATATCCTGAAGCTGAACCACATGGTGGAGGATAAGATCCACCAGCGGTCCATCGGCCCGTACTCGCTCATCACGCAGCAGCCGCTCGGCGGTAAGGCGCAGTCCGGCGGCCAGCGCTTCGGCGAGATGGAAGTGTGGGCGCTCGAGGCCTACGGCGCGGCGCACACGCTCCAGGAGGTCCTGACCATCAAGTCCGACGACGTACCTGGACGCTCGAAGGCCTACGAGGCCATCATTAAGGGCGAGCCGATCCGCAAGGTCAACGTGCCGGAATCCTTCAACGTGCTCGTGCGCGAGCTGAAGGGGCTTTGCTTGGACGTCGAGCTCCTGAAGAACGGCAAACAGATCGAGGAATCCAGCCCGCGGCCCGAATCGTTCCGTCCGCGTCCCGCGCTCACGAATCCGTCGGAACCCGAATGGGGACCGTCGTCCAACGCCTAACGCATCCATCGAACACGTATGTCTTTCTTCCAGACGGAAAACATCAAGACCACGGATTTCGATGCGATTCGGTTGAGGCTCGCATCGCCGGAGGTCGTCCGAGGGTGGTCGTACGGGGAGGTCACCAAGCCCGAAACCATCAATTACCGCACGCAGAAGCCGGAGAAGTCCGGTCTGTTCGCCGAGGAGATCTTTGGTCCTTCCAAGGATTGGGAATGCTACTGCGGCAAGTACAAGAAGATTCGCTATAAGGGCATCGTCTGCGACAAGTGCGGCGTGGAGGTCACGCATTCGCTCGTCCGCCGCGAACGCATGGGGCACATCGAGCTCGCGGCTCCGGTCACGCATATCTGGTTTCTTCGTGGCGTGCCGTCGCGGCTCGGGACAGTACTCGACATGTCGGTCCAGGCGCTCGAGAAGGTCGTGTACTTCGCGTCGTTCATCGTGACGGACGTGAACGAGGAACTCCGCGGCCAGGTCATCGAGCAGGTGCGCGCGGAATACAAGGGCAAGCGCAAGGCCATCGAGTCCACGTACGAGCGCGACATCGCGCGCGTCAACCAAAAGGGGCAGGAAGGGAAGGCGGAGACGGCGGCAGTCACGCAGGAACTCGACAAGCTGCATGGCACGAAGGAGCGCCAGCTCGAGGAGCTCGAGGAGGATTTCTCCACGTCCGAGCATGAGCTGAAAGACCTCCGTCCGCTCAAGATCCTGTCCGAGAACGAGTACCACGAGCTTTCATTGAAGTACGGGCACGTGTTCGAGGCGAAGATCGGTGCCGAGGCGCTCGACGAGCTGTTGCAGAAGATCGACGTCATGGCGACCATCGAGGTGCTCACGAGCGACCTCGACGGCGCGTCCGAGGCGAAGCGCGACCGGATCATACGCCGCCTCAAGCTCCTGAAGTCGTTCTCGCAGACATCCATCGAACCGCACTGGATGGTCCTGAAGGTCGTCCCGATCATCCCACCGGATCTCCGTCCGATGGTGGCGCTCGACGGCGGACGCTTTGCGACGTCGGACCTGAACGACCTGTACCGCCGCGTCATCAACCGGAACAACCGCCTGAAGCGCCTCATGGAGCTGAACGCCCCCGAGGTCATCACGCGCAACGAGAAGCGCATGCTGCAGGAAGCCGTGGACGCGCTCATCGACAACAGCGCGCGTCATTCCAAGACCGTCATCGCGGCCACGGGCAAGAAACGCCAGCTCAAGTCGCTCGCCGACATCCTGAAAGGCAAGCAGGGCCGCTTCCGCCAGAACCTGCTCGGCAAACGCATCGACTATTCGGGACGCTCCGTCATCGTCGTGGGCCCGACACTTCAATTCTACCAGTGCGGCCTGCCCAAGATCATGGCGCTCGAGCTCTTCAAGCCGTTCATCATCTCCGAGCTCATCAAGCGTGAGCTCGTCCACAACATCCGTTCCGCGAACCGCTTCATCGAAGCGGACAATCCGGAGGTGTGGGACATCCTCGAGGTCATCGCGTCCGACGCGGTCGTGCTCCTGAACCGCGCGCCGACCCTGCATCGCCTCGGCATCCAGGGATTCCAGCCGAAGCTCATCGAGGGCAAGGCTATCCAGATTCATCCCATGGTCTGTCCAGCGTTCAACGCCGACTTCGACGGCGACCAGATGGCCGTACACGTCCCGCTCACGGCCGAGGCGCGCGACGAGGCGAAGAACATCATGCTTTCCGCGAAGAACCTCCTGAAGCCGGCGACCGGTCAGCCGGTCGCGCGTCCGGACAAGGATATCTCGTGGGGGTGTTACTACATGACGACGCTTCTTGAACCCGCGGACGGGAAGGTCAAGACGTTCGGGACGGCCGACGAGGCAATCTACACGTACCAGCTCGGCAAGCTCGACATCCGCGAGAAGGTCAAGACGCGTCTGGTCCCGGGCGGGGAGGTGTTCGACACGAACGTCGGGCGTATCCTCCTGAATAGGCTCTTCCCCGAGGATATCGGGTTCAAGAATGAGACGCTCGGCACCAAGCAGCTCGGGGAGATCACGCGTACCTGCCTCGAACGGTACGGGTTCGAGCGAACCGTGACGTTCCTCGACGATGTCAAGAACACCGGCTTCCACCACATCACGAAGTCCGGGTTCTCGTACGGCATGGGCGACTTGCCGTTCATCGAGGCCAAGCGCGCGCTACTCGACGAGAGCGAGAAGAAGGTCGAGACCATCGAGCAGCAGTACAAGGAAGGTCTCCTCACCAAGAAGGAGCGGTACACGCAGATCATCAAGGTCTGGACCGACGCCAAGGATCGTATCCAGAAGATGTCGAAGGAGTCGCTCGACCAGCTTGGGACCGTCTTCTCCATGATCGACTCCGGCGCCCGCGGATCCGTTGGCCAGCTTACCAACGTCATCGGCATGAAGGGGCTTGTGGCGAATCCGTCCGGCAACATCATCGAGCTGCCCATCAAGTCGTCGCTGCGCGAGGGCTTGGACGTGCTCGAGTACTTCATCTCGTCTCACGGCACGCGCAAGGGTTTGACCGACACTGCGCTCAAGACCGCGAACGCCGGGTACCTCACCCGTCGCCTCGTGGACGTGGCGCAGGACGTCATCATCGCGGCCGAGGATTGCGGCGATACGGACGGCGTCGTACTCACGCATACGGAATGCGAGGAAATCGGCGAGCCGCTCCTTACGCGGCTGCTCGGCCGCGTGCTCATGAAGGACCTCAAGGACCCGACGACCAAGAAGACCGTCGTGAAGAAGGGGACGGTCGTCATGGAAGACGACATTCGTACGATGCAGGCATTCGCCGAACCGATTGAGACCGCGCATGTGCGCTCGCTCCTCTCCTGCAAGCTGAAGAAGGGGTTGTGTCAGAAGTGCTACGGCTACGACCTGTCCTACAACAAACTCGTGAAGCTCGGGACCGCGGTCGGCACTATCGCCGCGCAATCCATCGGCGAACCGGGCACACAGCTCACCATGCGGACCTTCCACACCGGTGGCGTGGCCGGCTCCGACATCACGCAGGGTCTCCCGCGCGTGGAAGAGTTGTTCGAGGCGCGGCCGCCCAAGCATAAGGCCGTCATCGCCGATATCGCCGGTAAAATCACGGTCGTGCAGGGCGAACGTCGCCTCATCGAGACCGCATCAGGGGAGAAGGTCCTCGATATCGAGTCCGGAGGCCGCTTCATCCGCATCGGGTTCGAGGCCGTCCAGGAAGATGTCTATGCCGGCCTCTCGGGTGACAAGAACAAGGTGAAGGAGGGTGCGAAGGTGAAGGAGGGTGATGTTCTCATCGAGCGCAAGGACGGGACCGAGACACTGGCCGAACATACGGGCGTCGCGCGGGTCGAAGGTAAGAAGACGTACGTCGTGTGGGAAGGTCCTGCCGTGCACGAACTGCCGGTCCCGCCGGGATTCCAGATCCTCGTGAAGGACGGCGCGGAGGTCCAGCCGGGCGATCAGCTCACGGAAGGTCATCTCGACCTACTCCAGCTGTTCCGGTTGAAGGGACGTGACGCGGTCATGCGCTATCTTTTGCGAGAAGTGCTGCATATCTACGCCTCGCAGGGTCAGAAGTTGAACGCGAAGCACATCGAGATCATCGTGCGGCAGATGTTCTCCCGCGCCTATGTGAAGGACGCGGGCGACACGGACCTCCTGCCCGGCGAGGTCGTCGAACAGTTGCGTGCCGAGGAGGAGAACGAGCGCGTGGTCGCGAACGGCGGGAAGCCCGCGGAGCTCGAGAACCTTTTCATGGGCATTACCAAGGTCTCGCTCACCACGGAATCCTTCCTTTCCGCAGCTTCCTTCCAAGAGACGGCACGCGTCCTCATCAACGCGGCCGTGACCGGGAAGATCGACAAGCTCGAAGGCCTGAAGGAGAACGTGATCATCGGTCGACTCATCCCTGCCGGCACGGGCTTCGGCCACATCCACGAGCCGGAACCGGAGTACCGGGCTCCGCCCCCGGCTGAAGGAATCATCGACGGCAGGCAATAGACGGGACATCGTTCCCACAACAGACCCCCGCAGGAATGCGGGGGTTGTGTTTTTGACGTATCCACGACGGATGTCTACGGTGGACACCTGCCACCCGAACCCGAAGGAGGGACCGTGACCGTACGAACCGCCGCGTCCATCGTCCTGATGTTCCTGACCGTCGCCTGCGCCGCGGGGCCGCGGGAAGGCGTGTCGCATGAGACCTGTCCGTTGCGTTCCACCGTCACCGTCCGCGGAAGCATGTCGAACGCCGCCCAAACCCTCGTCGCGATCGCAGGGACCTACGGTTTCATCGCGAAGTTGCTCGGCCGAGAGGACGTCGTCCGTCGTGCCGAGCGTACCGAGGCGACCTTCACCTCCATCCGTGACCTGGCCCGCGATGGCCGTCCCGTCGACATGCGGTCGTTCGAGCAGGCGCTGCTCGAACTCCAACGCATGGACCGAGACCTCTATGGCGGCTCGGTTCCGCCTCCCTTGACCGTTACCGTCCATCGGTGACGGTTTTTTCTTCAGGTTGTCGCGTTTCGGTTCCTCGCCTACCATGCCTTTCATGTCCCGCCACTCCAAATGGTCCAAGGTGAAGCAGTTCAAGGGCGCCATCGACGCGAAGCGTTCGGCGTCGTTCACGCGGCTCTCGCGCGAGGTCACGTTGGCGGCGAAAGAAGGCGGAGGCGGCGATCCGGCCATGAACGCACGGTTGCGCGTGGCCATCGACCGGGCGAAGAAGGCGTCCATGCCGAAGGACAGCATCGAGCGCGCGATCGCGCGTGGCATGGGCGGTGGGTCTGAGGTGCAGCTCGAGTCGTTGACGTACGAATGCTACGCGCCGGGTGGCACGGCCCTCATCGTCGAGTGCGTCACGGATAACCGCAACCGCACGGCGAACGACGTGAAGCATCTCCTGTCCAAGAACGGAGCGACACTCGCCTCCGTGGGGTCCGTGACCTATCTCTTCGACCGCACGGGCGAGGTACACATCCCGGGCGGACTGCCTGCGGACCGACGGGAGGAGACGGAGCTCGCGCTCATCGACGCGGGCGCGGATGATATCGCAGACGAGGGATCGGACGTCGTCATCCGTTGTGCGCCTTCGGATCTTGCGTCCGTCGCGGACGCCGCCACGAAGCTCGAGTTGCCGGTCGACTCCGTGGAGATGGGGTGGGTTCCCAAGACGTCGGTCGAAACCGACGAAGCGAATGGCACGGCCTTAGAGGCCCCGATCGACGCCCTCGAGGAATTGGACGACGTCCAGCACATCTCGACGAACGCGGCATAAATGTCCGAAATGTCATTCTGAGCGGAGCGAAGAACCTTCCTGATATTGTATGGATGGCTACGCGGTCTACATCATGTCGAATCAGGCAGAGACGCTGTACGTCGGGGTGACGAACGACCTAGAGCGAAGGGTGTGGGAGCATAAGACCAAGAAGATTCCCGGTTTCACCCAAAGGTACAATCTGACGAAGTTGGTTTACTTCGAGCAGACGCCTTCGGTCGAAGCCGCAATCGCAAGGGAGAAGGAACTGAAGGGATGGAGACGCGACAGGAAGCTCGACGTGATCCGGTCGGTGAACATCAATATGAAGGATTTGAGCGCGACGTGGTATGACGAATGATAGGAAGGTCCTTCGTCGGACTCAGGATGACGTTTCCTTTTTGATGACTGAGATATACGGATATGTCATTCTGAGCGGAGCGAAGAACCTTCCTGATATGCTACGGTCATCGTATGAAGATTAACCGGAAGGTCCTTCGTCGGGATCAGGATGACGTTTGTCCGTTATGACAACAACTCGAATTCTTGGAGTGGACCCCGGCTTCGGACGCACCGGCCTCGGCGTCGTGGACATGTGCGGCGTCGACGCGACGCATGTGTGGCACGAGGTCATCGAGACGCCGAAGGACGAGGATTTCACGTCACGCATCCAGACGGTCCGGAATGACGTCGCGGAGGCCATCAGGAGATTCCAGCCGCAGTGTGCCGTGGTCGAGTCGCTGTTCTATCAGACCAATGTGCGGACCGCGATGAAGGTCGGTATGGCGCGCGGGGTCATCCTGCTCGCGCTCGCGGACGCGGGGCTTCCCATCGTGGAACTGACGCCGAATCAGGTGAAGCAGGGCATCGCCGGATACGGAGGCGCAGACAAGAAACAGGTCGCCGACATGGTCAAACGCCAACTTCACCTCGATCGCGCGCCGAAGCTCGACGACGCGGCGGACGCGCTCGCGCTCGCCATCGTGGGAGGGTTGATGCATCGGTCATATCGTCCGTGAACGATGAACAAGGAGGGATGAGCCAAGAAGTCACCGGCTCCCCGCGTTCACCGTCCGTCGCCCATTGCCGGCCATTCCTGTAGAATGCCCTCCATATGGAACAAGAGACATCACACCTCGTGCAGGATGAGCTGACAGGGGATTGGATTATCGTGGCTCCGGGGCGGCGGAAGCGGCCGAATGGGTTACATGCCGCGAAGCCGAAGGACCCGTTCGCGCCGTCGCGCATTCCGAAGGAGGACGTCATCGCACGGTACGGGAAGGGGGCGGACGCTATTCTCGTCGTGCGGAACAAGTACCCGGTCTTCACTCCGGATGGTGGCGTGGGCGGTCGCCAGGAAATCATCGTCGAGGGGAAGCGTGTCATGTCCTTCTGTGTGTCGTCCGTCGGTCGCATCACGGCCTTGCTCGACGCCTTCGCCGCGCGGTTTAAGGTCCTGCGTGCGGATCCAGCCGTGAAGTACCTCCAAGCCTTCAAGAACGAAGGAGCCGCCGCCGGTGCGTCCCAGCCCCATCCGCATTCGCAGATTTTCGCCTTGCCCTTCGTGCCGCAGCGTCTCCGCGATGAGGCACGCCGTCGCCGGAGCGCCGTACGCCGCCTCGGCAAGTCCACGCACGCCCATGCCCTCTCGCTCGGGATACCGTCGTGCACGATTTTCCGCGACCGCCACGTCGTCGCATTCGCGAACCCCACGAGCCGTTTCGCCTACGGGGTCCGCATCGTGCCGCGCCGTCGCATCGACAACATCACTTCCACCACGCCGACGGAGCGCCGGTCGCTCGCCAAGGCCGTCGCGAGCCTCCTGCCGCTCATGCGTGAGCGACGCTCCGCGTTCAACCTGTTCTTCCATGACGTCATCGACGAAACCGATGAGCATTTCGAGCTCCGATTCGCCCCGCGGATGAATACTTGGGGCGGTTTCGAGCTTGATGCAGGCGTCGTCGTGAACCCCGTCCCGGCCGAACGCGCGGCCGAGGAATACCGGTCCGCGAGGCGTTGAAGGAGCGTTCAAGAACGGGACATCAACAGGACGAGGGTGGCGTTTAGAATCGAAATGGAACAGCCGCTATGATGTTAGTGCAGCTAACACATACACGACTGTCCCATGAATATCGTAGACCGTGTCCCTCGGGATGCCAAACTTCGGTCATTGATGATGCACGCCACCTTCGGGAAGCG
>JAHJRN010000023.1 GCA_018830865.1 Patescibacteria group bacterium
CGAGAATGTCATCGGTCAGGTCGAGGCGCGGTTTAAGACACGACGTGGCATCAAATCAGATACTTCGATGGAGCTGCTCGTGAACGAGCTGTTACTCCAAGTCTCACCTCAAGTTATCAACCAATAACCGAACAGTGCCAGATGACAGACCGAAAACAACACCCGCCTGGATTGTCCAGGCGGGTGTTCCGTCGATTACTTGATCCTCATGCCCGAGGACTCATTGCACCACGTTGATCGTGCCCTGCATGACCGGATAGATGCCGTCATGATAGTCGTACGACCCGGCGGTATTGAAGGTCCGCGTGTAGGTCTTGGCCTTCTCGATGGTACCGGAGTCGAAGGCGTCGCCCGTGACCGTGTGCGGAACGATGTCCGCGTTCGTCCACGTGACGGTCGAACCGACCTTGACCGTAGTCGAAGCCGGGACGAAGCCGCCGGCGGTCGCGCTGCCGATGGTGACGGTCACCATGGTCATGTCGAACTGCTTATCGATGGCGATATTCGGCGTGGCGTTTTTCACGTCGTTGATCGGATATTCGCTCGCCATCTCGATGGGCGTGCCCACCTTGTAGTTGATGAAGAACGGATCTGGCACGTCATCGATGCGCTGGTTCCAGTTGATGCCGAAGAGCGTCTCCGCGAGCTCCTGGGTCTTGACCCAGCGGAGCACACCTCCCTGGTCGACCGCGTAGGTCTTGGGGTCGGTATCGATCTTCACCATCTTCACGCCGGGGCGATAGGTGATGTTGCTGCGGCCGAGCGGGATGGTCTGGAGCTGGACATCGGAAATCGTCTTCACCGTGGAGAAGTCCGTGTACCACGTGAAGTAGGTCTTGTCGTTCGGGAACACGTAGCGTCGGCCGTCCGGTCCGAAATAGTAGACGGTCGAGAACTGCGTCCCCTTGATGAGGTCGCCGGCCTGGAAGGCGCCCGTGGTCACGGCATGCGATGCCATCGGGGCGAGCGACATGGCGATGGTCGTGACGACGCTCGCGATGGCGGTCAGTTTTTTCGCAAACATATGCGTTGAAAAGATTAGGATGAATGTGAGGATAGTTTGACCGGGGAGACGCGAAAAGTCAAAACAGATGGCGGCATGGAACGCGGCACGTTCAGGCTATTGGACCGCCACGGTCGCCACAGGGCTCACGGCCGTGAGGCTGAGGCCGTCCGTCGCGCGCCCCATGAACGTCAGGGTTCCGGTGCTCATCCACGGACCGGTCGTCACGGTGCAGGGCGCGGCGCTCTCGCAGGTCTTGATGACTACGTCGCCCTGCATGATCTCGAGCTTCGTGATGCCGTCGTCGTCGCTGCCCGCCACGGTCACGTCCACGCCCTCGCCGACGTAGATGATGGGCTTCGCCGGCGTCGTCGTGACGACGGGGCTGTCGTTGTCGCTGACGGTGATGCTTGAATGGGCGCTCGTATAGGTCCGGCCAATCGTGTCGGTGACCTTGCCGTATACGTCGAGGACCGTGCCGACGGGATCGGTCACGATATCGCCCCAGCGGCACTCGCGTGCCCCGTTCGTGCAGGCCGCCTTCGACGAACCCCCGACATAGACGTCGATGCGCAGGACCGCGATGGAGATATCCGCCGTCACGACGGCGCCCGCGGACTGGTTCGTCCGGATGACGGCACGGTCCGGTTTTGCCTGGACGAGGGATGAACCGTCGGTGGATACGGTGATGGTGACGGCTTGTGTGGACGTACTCGCGTCGAGCGCCGTCAAGATGGCCCGCGCCTCGTAGCTGGTCTTGGTGCCGGAAGTTGGGACGGTCGCTTCTCCTGCGCATGGCGAGTATGTGCAGGTTTTGATGAGGTTTCCGTCGAAGAAGATCTCCATCTTATAGACGCCGGTCGGATGCGTGCCGCTCGCGGTGAGAAGTTCGACATCTCCGGCCTGTGCCGTCGGCTTGGATACCGTGACGTCGAGCGTCCCGACGGTCACGGGGGGGACGACGGGCGGGATGGTGTCGGACGTGAGTCCCTTATCCTTAGCGATGGACGTCGCGGCGATGAGCGCGTCGTTCGGGACGAAATCCGAAGCCGATGCGATGGATGCGCCGGTCCGATACGTCGCGAAGAACGCGTCCGGCAGATCCTCGATTTTCATGTTCCAGTCCGAGCCGTAGAGCGCGGCAGCGACCGTCTCGGTCTCGACCCACCGGAGCGTGCCGTTGGCGTCCACCGCGTAGGTGCGCGGGTCGGTCGTGAGCTTCACCATGCGATGTCCCGGCCGATACGTCACGGCACCGCCCACGGGCAACGCCGCGAGTTCCGCGTCCGTGATGACCTTCGCGTCGAAGCCGGCGTACCAGGTGAAATAGGTCTTCTCGTTGGGGAAGACGTACCGCTTCATGTCGGGGCCGACGTAGTAGAGGTCCGGTCGCGTCGCGATCTTCACGAGATCGCCTTCGGAGACGGCGGACGTGGCGCTCGCGGGCAGGATGGTGAGGAGCGGCGAGAGGAGGAGGGCGGCGAGGACGAGGTATCGGGGGTTCATATAGGGAGAGGATAGCAAAAAACCCGCCGTCAAGCGACCCGGGTCGAAGTGCTGCAAGGATTGTCATTCCCGCGAAGGCGGGAACCCATTTCCTTGAAATAGAGTGACGTTCGGTCCGTTGTTCTGGATTTCCGCCTTCGCGGGAATGACAGGGGAGGGGTTCCTGTCTTCACAGGAACGACATGATAAGTTCGAGCGGATCGTCAAAGCAGTGCCATCAGGCGTTTCGTCTCCTCGGTCGGGTCCTTCGCGTCGAAGATGGCGCTCGCGGCACAGAAGCGGGTCACGCCCGCCTGTTTGAGCTCGGGGATGGTCTCGGCGTTCACGCCGATGTCGAATCCGATGGTGCGTTCCGGCCAGCGCCCGTGGATTTCCCAGACACGTCGGACCGCGGCAGGGGTCATGGCTTTGCCGGAGTAGCCGGGTTCCGCGCCCATCACGAGAATCTCGTCGAGGGTCGGGGCGAGGGAAACGAGGCGGTCGATGGGCGTGGTGGGGTTGATGGCCAGGCCCGCCTCCTTCGAGGCGCCGTGGCACAGGTCCACGAGGCCGCGATGGTCGGCGGCGGTCTCGACATGCCAGATGGCACGGAGCACCGACGCGATGCCGAGGAGCTGGTCGAGGTACCGGCGCGGGTCGGAGACCATGAGATGGATCTCGAAACGCAGGGATGTCTGCAGGGTGGCGAGCGCGACCGCATCGAACCACGTCCGGTTCGGCACGAACACGCCATCCATCACGTCGAGATGCACGGTCGTCACGACGTTCTCCACGAGTTTCAAGCGCGAGTGGAAGCTCGGGGCATCATGGACGAGGATGGCGGGAATGAGTTCGTTCATCATAGACATGTCATTCTGAGGGAAGCGGAGCGACGAAGAATCTTCGAATGAGAACGGCTACCGAGAGCGTTTGATATGAAGGTCCTTCGCTTCGCTCAAGGACGACATCAGCCCAATTGCTTCACGCGACGACGATGTCGCGCGGCGGTGGAGGCCGGGGTCGAAAGGAACACGTCGACGAGTTTTGCCGCCGCCGCGGGTTTCATGGACCAGCCGGAGAGCGTCAGGATGTTCACGTCGTTATGTTCGCGCGCAAGCTTCGTTTTCGTGGGCGTATGTCCGTCAACCGCACGTGCACCCCTCACGCGGTTCGCCGCGATGGCGACGCCGACCCCGCTTCCGCACACGAGGATACCGCGGGCGTTCCGATCCTTCGCGACCGCCGTCGCCACCTTCCGTCCGATGGCCGGGTAGTCGTCGCTGGCCGTGAAACGCGGGGACAGGTCCCGCACCTCCGCGCCGCGACGGATGAGGTGTACCTTCACCGCCTCCTTCAAGGCGAATCCCGCGTGATCCGCGCCCATGACGATCGTCTGCATGCTCATGCGGGGATTGTAGCAGGATGAGGGGAAACGTCCTACGACCTGCGTCCCACGTCCTGTTGACGCTGGCGCGAAAAAACCGCACAGTAAGGCACATCCATCCTATGTCCGAACCGACGACCCCCTCCACCCCCGCACGGCCCGACTTCCCCAAGATTGAGGAAGAGATGAACGCGTTCTGGGAGAAGAAGCGTATCTTCGAACGTTCGCTGGAGGAACGTCCCGAAGCCAAGACCTTCACGTTCTACGACGGCCCGCCGTTCGCGTCCGGCTTGCCACATTACGGCCACCTCCTCCAATCTGCCATCAAGGACGTGGTTCCTCGATATTGGACCATGAAGGGCTATCGCGTGCCGCGACGCTGGGGGTGGGATTGCCACGGCCTGCCAGTCGAGAACTTGGTGGAGAAGCAGTTGGGCCTCGCGTCCAAGCGCGACATTGAGGCGTACGGCGTCGGGAAGTTCAACGATGTCTGCCGCCGATCCGTCACGACGTTCGTGAACGATTGGCAACGGTACATCCATCGGCTGGGACGCTGGGTCGACATGGACCACGCGTACCAGACCATGGACAATTCGTATATCGAGTCCGTCTGGTGGGTGTTCGCGGAGCTGTTCCGTAAGGGGCACATCTACAAGGACCGTCGCGTATCCTTCTATTGCCCGCGGTGCGCCACGCCACTCTCCAATTTCGAGATTGCGATGGACAATTCCTACGTCGATGCGGAGGATCCGGCCGTGACGGTGCGCTTCAAGGTGAAGGGTGAGGATGCGACCTATCTCCTCGCCTGGACCACGACGCCCTGGACCCTGCCGGCCAACGTCGCCATCGCGGCACATCCGGCCCTCGACTACGTGAAGGTGAAGATCACCGAGACGGGCGAGACTCTCATTTTCGTGGAATCGCGCATGAGCGATGTGCTGACATCCTATTATCCGCTACCGGCGACCGGCGAAGTACCGTTCGAGGTCGTGGAGCATCTGAGCGGCGCGGATCTCTCCGGCCTCGAGTACGAACCGTTGTATACGTTCATCAAGCCGGACCGGCCCGCTTATCGCGTCGTGACGATGGAGTACGTGACCTCGGACGACGGTACCGGCCTCGTGCATACGGCGCCCGCGTTCGGAGAGGACGACCTTAAGGCCGCGCGTACGCATGACCTCCCCATGCTCCTCACGGTAGACGACGAAGGCCGACAGATGTCAGACATGGGGCCGTTCGCCGGCATGCCCATCAAGGAATCGGACCCGGCCATCATGGACGACCTCCGGAAGCGTGGCCTGCTCTTCCACGAAGAACGCGTGACGCACAGCGTACCGGTCTGCTGGCGGTGCGCAACGCATCTCCTCTATAAGGCACAGCCCGCCTGGTACGTTAATGTGACCAAACTGAAGGGGAAGATGCTGGACGCCGCCAAGAAAATCGCGTGGTACCCGGACCATTTTAAGGAGGGTCGGTTCGGCAAGGGGCTCGAGACCGCACCGGACTGGTGCATCTCGCGCACGCGGTATTGGGGTGCGCCATTGCCGGTTTGGGAGTGCGAGGATTGCGGGGAACGGAAGGTCGTCGAATCGATGAAAGAGATGCGTGAGCTCGCGGTCGGGAAGGTGGCGGAATCGCTTGACCTGCATCGCCCGGCCATCGATGTCGTGACGCTCCGATGCGTATGCGGCAAGAAGATGCAGCGCATCTCCGAGGTATTCGACTGTTGGTTCGAATCGGGCAGCATGCCGTACGCGTCAGAGCATTATCCGATGGAGAACAAGGCGTGGTTCGACGAGCACTTCCCTGCGGATTTCATCGCTGAGGCGCAGGACCAGACCCGCGGCTGGTTCTACAGTCTGCATGTCCTCGCGACCGCACTCTTCGGCAAGCCCGCGTTCCGCAACGTCGTGGTGACGGGCATGATCATGGCCGAGGACGGCAAGAAGATGTCGAAGAAGCTCAAGAACTATCCTGATCCGTGGGAGCTCATGACGCGCGTCGGCGCGGACAGCCTGCGGTACTACCTCCTGTCGAGCCCGATCATCCGCGCGGAGCAGCTGAACTTTTCGGAGAAGGACTGCGAGGCCATCCAGCGCGCTCTCCTCGGTATCCTCTGGAATGTCCGTGCGTTCTATATGACCTATGCTGGCGACGAGACGATTGAGATCACGAAACCGCGTTCCAGCCATGTGCTCGACCGATGGATCTTCAGCCGGCTCATGTCGCTCGAGAAGGAAGTAACCGAGGCTATGGAACGCTACGACCTCGTCGACGCGGTGCGGCCTTTACGGCCGTTCGTGGACGATCTTTCGACGTGGTGGCTTCGCCGATCGCGCGAGCGCATGAAGGGCAGCGATGCGTACGATCGGACGGACGCGCTTCGGACGTTGCGCGAGGTTCTGCTTGAGACGTCTGCCATCATGGCGCCGTTCATGCCGTTCTTCGCGGAGAAGCTGTATCAGGACCTGGAGGGCGCGAAGATGTCGGTGCACCTCGAGCGTTGGCCCAAGCCGGATGAGCGTCTCATCGACGAGACGCTCATGCGGGACATGGATTGGATCCGTGACGTCGTGACGCGTGGGCTGGATCTGCGCGCGACGGCGAAGCTCCCGGTCCGTCAGGCGCTCGCGTCGCTCACGGTGCGTCTGCGGGACGCGGCGGAAGCGGAGCGCCTCACGAACCGCGCGGAACTGCTCACGCTCATCCGTGACGAGCTGAACGTGGAGAAGGTGGTGCTCGAGGACGGGACGGACGGACTGCAGGAGGCGGACGCGTGGGTCGCGTCGCTCGACACCGTCATCACGCCGGAGCTCAAGCGCAAGGGTCTCGGCCGCGAGCTCGTGCGTCATCTCAAGAACCTGCGCAAGACCGCCGGACTCCAGCCGAACGACCGCATCATGGCCGCGATCTCGACGGACGATGCCACGCTCCGCGAGACGCTGGAGTCCATGAAGGGACCGGTCGCGAACGAGGTGAAGGCGGACACGCTCGAGGTCGGGACGAAGAAACCGAAAGGCATGGAATCGACGTCGAATATCGAACTGGGCGGCATCTCCGTCGTCGTCGGACTGAAGAGGTCGTAACCCGTGCCGGAATCGCATGACCACTGTCGTCCCGGAGATGACAGGTCGGTGTTTTCGTCGTAGGATTCCGTCATGATTGGATCGCTGAAGGGGATCGTCTCGGAGGTGCTGCCGGGGTTCATGCTGCTCGACGTGGACGGCGTGGGATATCGCGTGCATGCGAGCGTCCCGACCCTCGCGTCGTGCGTCTCGGGCGAGGAACGGCGCCTCTATATCCACGATCACGTACGTGAGGATAGCCGCGACCTGTACGGGTTCCCGACTGCGGCGGACCTCGCGATGTTCGAGCGGCTCATCTCCATCTCCGGCATCGGCCCCAAGGCCGCCTTGACACTCCTCTCGGTGGGGTCGGTCGAGATCATCCGGCGCGCCATCATGGCCGGCGACATCGCGTTACTCACCTCCGTGCCGGGCGTCGGCACCAAGACCGCCCAGAAGATCGTGCTCGAGATGAAGGGCCAGCTTGTGGACGAGCCCGGCGAGTCGATGGAGGACCGGGACGTGGTCGAGGCGCTCATGTCGCTCGGATACGCTTCGGCACAGGCGCGCGCCGCCCTGAAGCAGGTGGACGTAACGGTCACGGACACGTCCGAGCGCATCCGTTTGGCGTTGAAGAACCTGTCGAAACGATGAGATTCCTCGAAATCACCGACCAGGCCCCGTGGGACGCGTTCCAGGTACGACAGCCGTGGAACCAGTTCCCGCAAACATGGACGTGGGGCGAATTCCGGCGCTCGTTCGGGCTTGATGTCCGACGGTTCGGTCTTTTTGATGAAGCCGGCGCCCTCCTTGTCGCCAGCCAGATGGAATTCCGTCCGAAGCGGTTCGGCGTGGGCTATTGGTTCGCGCCGCGCGGCCCGGTCTTTTCGCCGACGCTGCCGACCGAGGGCCGCCGCGCCGCGTTCACTGCGTTTCTCGACGGGCTCCTGGCGGCGCGATTGCGTCGTCCGTTCTTCTGGCGGTTCGAGCCACCGGTCGGATTGCACGATCCCGAGGGGCTGATGCCTATGCGTTTTCGCCGGAACGTTCCCCAGAACCCGTCCTCGACCATCCTGCTCGATCTTGCGCCGTCCGCCGACGACCTTCTTGCGGCCATGCATCAGAAGACGCGGTACAACATCCGCGTGGCCGCGAAGCATGGGGTGGCCGTGCGCGTCGCGACGCATCCCGACGACGTCACGGCGTTCCTCGACCTCATGGACCGCACCGCGGCACGCGACGGGTTCGTCCAGCACCCGCGCTCCTATCTCCAGGACACCTTCGCGTTCCTCCGGCCGTTCGGGATGGCACGCATACGCATCGCGGAAGCCGACGGCACGCCGCTGGCCGCGAACATGGAGATCGTCTCCGGCACCACGGTCACCTATCTGTACGGCGCATCCGGGGACGATGCACGTCACATGATGGCGCCGTACGCCCTGCACTGGGACGCCATCATGCAGGCGAAGCGCGACGGTCTCCGGACGTACGATTTCTGGGGCGCGAATCCGCCGTCGAGGTCCATGCCCGCATATAAGGCCTCCTGGGAAGGCATCACGCGGTTCAAGGCTGGGTGGGGAGGGCGTCAGGTCGATCTTGTCGGGACCTGGGATTTGCCGACGTTCCTGCCGCTATATCGCCTCGCGTTCCTGAAAGAAGGGTGGAGGAGCTAGGAGCAAGGTGTCAGGTTTGACAAAACCCCAGTTTTGTGCTATATTCGTTTGTCGAACATTGAAAATAACATACATTGAAAACGGCGTATTTCAGATAACCTGTCATTCCCGAGGAGCCTGCGTGGCGACGTCGGGAATCCATCCGTTGTCTGATGCATGCCGTTTTCAATCAAAGGCAGGTTCGGTAATCCGCATGGCGTGCGGAACCCGGGCTCGTCTACGGCACTCATAGGAAAGGCAGGTCACCATGGCCAGTCAGAACCTCGCTTCGCAACTCAGCGGTACGCAGATCATCGAGCTCATCGGTCGCATGGGTCGGTTCGGCCTCACGTCCGAGCGGGCCGCCAAGCTCAACGGCGACGACGAGCTGATGAAGCAGTGGGTGGGCAAGCTCGACGAGATCCCCGCCTTCCGCCTCATCCACGGCGTCTTCATCCCGACCGCCGACATCTTTGCGGCCTTCAAGGCACGTTGTGCGTCCAAGGGTATCGACTTCGGGAAGTTCTCGTGGGTCGGTTCCGAGCAGGCGCCCGACTTCGACCCGAACGACCCCGAGACGGCGGTCGTGCTCGACGCGACCCTCGACACGCTCCAGGACACGTTCGAGTTCGCGTGGGAGTGGACGAAGGATGGGCAGGAGGACTCGTGGCGCTGGGACGGGATGGTGTCGGACGCGAAGAAGCTCCGGCTCCTCTCCGACGACCGCCCGGACGACGAGGAGGGCGACAGTCCGGATTTCAAGCCATGGACGCTCCGCTGGGTTCGCATCAAGCTCGACACGAACGTCGGCAAGAAGCCCATCGACGTCCGCGACCCGACGTCCTCGCCCGGTTGCGCCCTGCTCTTCATGAGCGCGGAGCACCCGGCCCGGATCAAGGCTACGGACTACGAGAAGCACTTCGGTTTCTGGCTCCCGGGCCTGAAGTGCACGGCTTCCG
>JAHJRN010000062.1 GCA_018830865.1 Patescibacteria group bacterium
ATAGAACTTGACCTCAACCCCGTAAAGCAGGGTATGTCGTGAAGCAACACCCGGAGCCAGCTTATCCATTGCCTGAAGCATCTCCACAATCCCGGTAAGGTGCCGATAGGGAAGGACAAAGCTAAGGTCACCCGGGGTAGCACACTTTAAGGTAGGCTGGAGTAAGCTCCGCTCAATGCGGGCTGGGGTAGAACGGTGACCTTCCATCAGGTCACCCAAGCGCTGCACCAGCACCCCACCACTAAGAATATTGGCTAGTCTAGCCAGATACTTACCATAAGCTATAGGCTCCCGAAATGGCTTAGTGAAGGTCGTGCTCACCAATAGAGCAAAATTAGTGTTACCACTCCTACGGTCAGCATAGCTATGCCCGTTAACCGTGATTACTGGGTCACTACCCCCGGTAGACTCCATAATGACCTCACCGCCGGGACACATGCAGAAGGTTCTAATCCGGTCATCAAAGCTCTTGGACAGGAACTCCAGCTTTGACTCATATAGCGTATTGGTCAACTCCTCCATCACTGCCACCGGCACCTCGACCCTGACGCCAACATCAACCGGGTTACTATGCATGGTTAGATTAAGCCGGTTAGCTTCTGTGGATAACCAATCCGCCCCCTCCCTACCCGGAGCCAGAATCAGATAACGACAGTCAAACCTATCCCCAGCCTCAGTTTCAATCCCCCTAACCTCACCATTATCAACAATAATGGTGGAAGCGGCAACCTCAAGCTTAAATTCCAGGCGTGAAACAAGGTAATCACGCATCGCCTTGAGTACTGAACGGCAACGCTCAGTGCCCAAATGCCGAACCGGCATTGGTATCAGACGCAATTCCACCAGACAAGCCTTACGCCGCACCTCATCAACCTCACCCCCAATCCCATAAAGCTTGTCCGAGCCGCCAAACTTGAGGTATATATCATCAACATACTTAATCAGCGTCTGGGTATCACTCTCCCCAAGGTAATCCCTGAGCCGACCCCCGACCTCACCGGTTAATGTCAACTTACCATCACTAAAAGTACCAGCTCCACCTAAACCACAAACCAGATTACAAGGTGAGCACGGAGGACAAGGACTACCCGTGTCACGAACCGGGCACTGGCGTCTATCAATGTCCCTCCCCTTCTCCATAAGCAGAATATTTAGGTTAGATGCCTGAGACATCTCTAAAGCGGCAAAAATACCGGCTGGACCACCACCGACAATGATGACATCGTATTTCTTAGCCATGATACTTCAGCATGCTATTGTATAGCCTATAGCCTTAGCCGTCAAGGAACGGGGCTGTTTATCAACCTCACCCCCTGAGATTTTAATGAAATTTAAGCGCCATTTTTATAGGTAATTAATGCCAGCAGCCTAAGATTAAATTATGGACAAAGTAAGCCCATTGACATTGTTTATAATACCTATTTTTCCCACCCACCCTCCCACAAGAGCTTCGCTCGTCAGCCTCAGAGGGTGCGGGGGCAAAGCCCGTCTTAGACGGACAAAGCCCCCGCGACCTAACTAGGGTGGGTGGGAAGAAAAAGGTTGCCAAACAAGCTGATGTTGACATTTGCCATTTGGCGAATTATGCTATATATATGGACAATAATAACCAGGCAAATCTAGGCAAAATAATCAGGCGGCAAAGGGTTACCATGCCGCTGACACTACAGCAACTGGCGGCTATGTCAGGGGTATCTCCGTCACACCTGGGTCGCATTGAGAAGGGTGAGCGTTTCCCATCAGCCTCAATCCTGCAAAAAATTGCCAAGCCTTTAGGCTTTGACGAGGATGAGCTATTTATTTTAGCTGGCTACCTCTCCCCCCGGCTGCCGAGCATAGCTGAGAAAAATCCAGAATATAGTGCCGGGCGATTAGACCCCTATGTAGCCAGGGTGTTAGGTCAGGAGTCGGTTGATGTGCAACGGGCTGTCATCGGAATCCTCACCATCTTAAAGAGCATCGCTAAGAGCATGACCGAAAGCCGTTAGCAGCAAGTTTGACTAATTTTCGCCTTTAAGCAAGGGGCGGAAAGAACCACTAAAAGGCAAAGAGCAAAAATAAAAATGCAAAATGACAAACCAACGGTCAAAAACGAGTTCCAAAGGCGTGTTTACCGTTTTGCTCTGGATATTATACAGCTCATCGATGGATTGTCAAAGGAACAAACGGTGAGGATTATTGCCGAACAATTGCTAAGGAGTGCTACCAGTGTTGGTGCCAATGTGGTTGAAGCTCGAGCATCGAGTTCCAAGAAAGATTACACCAACTTTTTCAACTATGCCTTGAAATCAGCCAATGAGACAAAATTCTGGTTAGCACTTTTAATGGATTCTGGCAAAACCGACAAAAATAAAGCCAACCGAGTGCTTAAAGAGGCAAATGAAATTGCAAACATTCTTGCCGCAAGTATCTTAACTCTGAAAGGGAAAAGATAATTAAAAGGCAAAGAGCAAAAATAAAAACGCAAAATGACAGACTAAAATTCAAAAAAGTATGAGCGGAGAGTCAAGGGATGAGAAGGAGGAGTATTTTTTACATTTACTCTGTAATTTTTATCTTTGATTTTTAAGCTTTGATTTTGTGTTATGGGCAGGTTAAAGGGACTAATTATTTTTATTGGCGGTCTGGTTCTTATCGTCATGGGTATCGGGATGTGGCGAAGGTGACAAACAAATATAAAAAGTAAAAAATATAAAATAAAAATGGGGGAGGGGGTAGGGTTTTTGTCCTTCTTTGTCCTTCTTGGAAGGATTGGAAGGATTATATTGAACCTTTTATCTTTACCGGTTTGAGAGAG
>JAHJRN010000024.1 GCA_018830865.1 Patescibacteria group bacterium
CGAGGATCCGGGCGACGACCCGATCAACGCGAGGAACCGTCTGACGGGCTATGTGCTCATCGCGGCCATCGCCGTGTCGAGTATCGCGCTGTCGCTCCTCGCGCTCGGTACCGAGAGTCGGTCGCTGTGGCTCGTGTCCATACTGGTCCGCTATGCGGGTATCGGCGTGATCGCGGCCATCGCCATCGTCCTCTCATGGGTCGTGCGTAAGGGCGTCGGGTTCTTCGAGAAGGCGCTCCAGTTCATCGTCGAGCCGCTTGCCGCCTTGGCTCCCGGCATCACACTGAAGAACGCGAGCGCGCGGCTCTTCGGCGGGAAGGGGCTCGACATCGTGGATGAGGACTTCATCGGGAACAAGATCACCGCGGCCGCTTCGGCGCTCCTGGTGCTCTGCATCCCCTTCGACATCATCGTCTTCCTGTACCCCACGACCGGCACGGCATCCGCGGTGGGCGGGGCGTATCTCGTCTCGCTCATCACCGGGTACCTCGCCAAGAAGGTGGGGAAGGGCGACGTCGTCCAGAAGAGCCTCGAGCGCTTCGCGGAGATTCTCTTCGTCTGGGGCAAGTGGGTCGCGCTCCTCGTCATCATCGGTTGGGCCGCGGTCGTGCCGGAGCATACGCGTGCGGCCATCGACATCCAGAGCTGGGTCGCCTCACTCTGGATTTCCCGCTTCATCGCAGGCGACGTCGGCATCTGTGGCGGGTACTCGGTATGGAAGGCGCTGGGGTACCTTCCCATCGCCGGCATCATCGCCTACGCCGTGTACCACTTCACCGAGGAGATGAAGGACGGATGGAAAGGTAGGACCAAGGCGGGCCTTCGGGTCATCACCTCGCTCCTCGTCCTCCATTCGCTCGTCGTCGCGCTCGTCGCGTTCGGGATCTGGGGAAACCCGGTCAAGGGCGTGACGCTGCAGTCCTCGGTGGTGCAGCCGAAGGTGGATGTCGAGGAGATCGCGATCCAGTCCATGGACGCGACAGCTGACGCGCCGACCGTCGACGCGCGTGAGAATGTCGTGAAGCTTTCTTGGACGACGAACGGCCCATCTGACTGCAGGGTCGAGATCGCACGCATCGCGTACAAGGGGAAGGAGGTCGAGCACGCGTATCTGAAGGAGGGAACGATGCTCCAGGCCGTGGCGAACGTGCCACGAACGGCGCATCACCTTTTCCTGAACGACCTCGCGCTCGGGATGACCGTGGTCTACCGGATCCATGTCACGGGACTCGAAGACGCTCAGAGGGGCGTCACCACCGTGACCCGGGAGTTCAACGTCTCGCCTGCACCTCCCAAGCTCGCGGACGCGAAGAAGGACGAGCCGAAGCCCGAGCCCTCCGAGACGCCATCAGCCACGCCGAGCGTTCCGCCGGCCGGCCCTACGGTCGGACGACGGAACGTGAAGTAACGCGAACGGCTCGCGGTCGCCGATACGACGGAATCGGAAGAAGACGTCTGGGCGAAGGTCGCCAAGATCCGTTCTCGGCTCGAAGAGCAGCAGTGACCCATCGGGACAGAGGGTCTGATATCTGTCCCAATCTCGCCCCCGCATCGATTCGTTGATGTGGGGGCTTTCTTTATCCCTCATCAGGTCCTGTCCGTGTCTGTCATCCCGAGCGAGTCCGACGAGCCGAGGGAACCCTCCATAAAGGGTTTCCTCCACTTCGGCCGCCAGACGGCCTTCGGTCGGAATGACAGGAGGAGTCGGATCACCCTTGACGGAACCTCCAAAATATGGTATTTGGAGGGTGAAGGAGGTGTTCGTTGAAAAAGCTTTCCGCATTGTTCTTCTGTCTCGTGTCCGTCGGCTGCGTCCACAAGTACGACGTGCAGACCAGCCGAAACGGCCTGCCAGTCTCCCGGACGCATGGTGAAGTCGGGTACCGGTCCTCGTGGTCCCAGACCGAGACCCACGACACATTGATGCCGACCTGCGTCTCGCACGTAGGTCAGATGCCCGGGAACGAGGAAATCCCGCTCTGCGCGGAAAAGACTCGTGCGACGGTCATCCAAGAGACCTACCCGTACGGGTATTACGGCTATGGTGGCTACGGCTACGGCACCAGCGCGCCAACGGCGCCTTCTCAGGAGTAGTCCTCGCCACACGCATGCGACGAGACCTCCGGAAGCCCCTGTTTCCACTCGGAACAGGGGCTTTTTTAGCCAAATTTCAGACCCCTCTCCCGGACACCCGCCACCATTGACAAAATGGCTTTTTTATGCTATATTGGTTCGTTCTGCGAAAGGCGCAAACGCGCGCCATTCGCGGTCCAAAACGTCGTTCCCTACAACAACATTTCTAGAGGTGACTCATGTCTCGTGCATTCCATATGTTCGTGTTGGTGGTCGTCGGGTTGGTCAGCTGCGGTGCGTGCGGGTGCGCGGCGACGGTCGCGGACAGCACGATCAACACGCCGAGCGGTACGGTTTCCCGTCACTTCGATGAGACGGGGTACGGGGACAAGACCTACACCGAGACCGTGGACATCAAGGCCAACGGTTTCGGCGGTGGCATGATGGGCTTCGGTCCATCCTCGTTTCCGTCGGCCTACCCGCCGGTCTACTACGCCCCCGCATCGAGCGTTCCCGAAGGGGAGCGTGCAGTCGAAGGGATCGCCGGAGGTCCGGTGATCTACACGCCGACGCCGCTGCCGGCGTCGGCGAAGAAGGGCAAGTCCGCGTCCATCTCTCGTGAGGAGGCGCTGGCGCTCGCCACGGCTCTCGAGGACGCCGAGAAGCGCCTCAAGAAACTCGAAACCCAGAAGAAGGCCGACGCGGGCCGCGGAGGCCGAGTCAAAAACTGACTCGGCCAAGACCGAGTCCAAGAAAGAGGTGAAGTGACATGGAAACTCTCAAGGCTCTGGTCGTCACGTTCGTGGTTCTGGTCATGACCGGTTGCGCCGCAAGCGCGAAGGTCGCAACGCCGTCGGGCCCCGTGCAGGACGGGTGCAATGTCGGCTCGCTGGAGGAGCGTCTGAACTGCATGCAGATCCAGAACGCGAATCTCCGCCAAGAGCGCGACGAGCGTCTCGCCGCGGAGAAGGCCATGCAGGAGGCGGGCGTGCCGAAGATGCCCGGAATCTCCGAGCGGCCCGCTGCCACCGGTCCCTTCATGCCTCCCGGCACAGCGATGTCCCGCATCGTCGGGACGTACAACAAGCGGGAGGGTTGCTACCCCGGACACAACTACGGGATAGCGAACAAGACCAGCCACTTCCTCGAGGTGCAGGGCCCTGCGGCCATGCATCCTTGCGGAGACGGCGGTCTCGTCATCCGCGCGGTCCGTCAGGGCAACGGTGGCACGCGTCCGGCGTACCTCGTTCCTCCCGGAGGAAAAGGGTACTTCTACTTCGACCCGTTGCAGGGTGGGAGTGGACACCAGTCGGTGACGGTCCTGGCCTATGGTCAGTCCCACATCGACGGGCGCTCCGAGCTGACCCCCCTCGTAGCGACTGGCGGACGGTTCGCGCCGGATTTCGTCATGCCGGCGGATGATCCTTGGGGCCGAAGCACCCGAGTCACGCCGGACAAAGTCCGCGTGTGGGAGTAGTCGTCGTCGTCGTCCTTTCTTCCTCCATGTCGCCCCTGGTCCAATCTCGGATCAGGGGCGATTCTTTTTATGCAAGGGTAATCCCTGAATTTGCCACCAGTGATGGTGGCTTTTGATACGGAAAACATTGGTCAAGGTATTGTTTCGTGGACAATACCTGTTTTTGCCACCAAACTATGCCACGAATACCATGTCCGAAATGTCGCCACACCCG
>JAHJRN010000025.1 GCA_018830865.1 Patescibacteria group bacterium
ATCATCATTTCCACAAGGAATGGCTCCCCATGCTCCTGCGCGAATTCGAGGCCCGCTGGAACACCCCCAATCTGTTCATTTCACCCTTATTCTACCTACGTACATGCTTAGTGGCTGTTCCAACTCGTTGACAAACGCCAAGATACAGGTGTTTGACATTCCGTCCTTCAACACGTATCTTCGGAACCACGTATGAAACTTGTCATCGTCGAATCTCCGACTAAAGCGAAGACGATTTCGCGCTTCTTGGGCAAGGACTACAAGGTCCTCGCGAGTTTCGGGCATGTGCGGGATCTCCCAAAATCCAAGCTTGGCGTCGACGTCGAGCATGGTTTTGAACCGACCTACACCGTCTCTCTGGACCACAAGGCTAAGGTGAAGGAAATCAAGGATGCGGCAAAAAAAGCCACTGCGGTCCTATTCGCGACGGATGAAGACCGTGAAGGCGAAGCTATCTCGTGGCACCTCGCACAAATCCTCGGGACCGACCCGAAGAAGACCAAACGCATCACGTTCCACGAGATCACGCGCGAGGCCATCGAGACAGCCCTGAAGAACCCTCGCGTGCTGGACATGCACCTCGTCGACGCTCAACAGGCCCGGCGTGTGCTCGACCGTCTCGTCGGCTATCGCCTCTCTCCCTTCCTTTGGCGCACGGTGCGTCGCGGGCTGTCGGCCGGTCGTGTGCAGTCCGTCGCAGTGCGGATCATCGTGGAGCGTGAGCGTGAAATCAAGGCGTTCATCCCACAGGAATACTGGAGTATCGAAGGCCTGTTCTCCGCAGGAAACACCAAGGAGACGTTCGAGGGAAAACTGCACGCCGTCGGCGGCAAGACCCTAGACAAGATGGCTATCGCGACAAAGGAAGACGCGGATACCTACATACAGGAAGCGAAGGACGCGTCATTCATCGTCGCGACGGCGGATTCCAAGGAACGAAAGGCTTCGCCTCCCCCACCCTTCACGACGTCCACGCTCCAGCAGGAAGCGAACCACCGTCTCGGATTCTCCGCGAAGCAGACCATGACCATCGCGCAGAAGCTGTACGAAGGTATCGAACTCGGATCCGAAGGTGCGGTCGGTCTCATCACCTACATGCGTACCGACTCCGTGAACCTCGCGGAACGGTTCCTGAAGGATGCCACCAACACCATCAAGGCCGCGTACGGCGAGGAATATGCGCTCGACGAACCGCGACTCTACCGGACCAAGAGAAAGACCGCGCAGGAAGCGCACGAAGCCATCCGCCCGACCGACCCTTCGCGAACGCCCGACGAGATCGCGGATTCCCTCGATCCGGGCCAACTGAAGCTCTATCGTCTCATCTGGCAACGCGCCCTCGCCTCGCAAATGCCGGACGCGAAGCTCCTCGGCACTTCGGCCGACCTTTCGGCGGGCCGCCTCACGTTCCGCGCCACGGGACAACGCGTCCTGTTCGACGGGTATCTGAAACTGTATCCAGACCAGGACAAGGACAAGTTCCTCCCCGAACTCTCGGTGGGACGTAGCGTGACCGCAAAGGATATCGAGGGGAAGCAGCATTTCACCGAACCAGCCGCGCGCTATTCGGACGCGACCCTCGTCAAGGCGCTCGAGGAACTCGACATCGGCCGACCGTCCACGTACGCGCCGACCATCTCCACCATCATCGACCGCGGCTACGTGGAACGCGACGACAAAAAGCGTCTGATGCCGACTGACGTCGCCGGCGACGTGACTGATATCCTCGTCAAGAACTTCCCTGACATCGTGGACACGGGATTCACGGCAAGGATGGAAAATTCCCTCGATAACGTCGCGGAAGGGCGCATGGACTGGCGTCCGCTTATCGCCGCATTCTACGGCCCGTTCGAAATCGTATTGAAGCAGAAGGAAGCGAGCCTCGAGAAGGAGATCCAGAAGGAAGCTGAAGGCGAGTCATGCCCGACATGTAGCGGTCCGATGGTCGTGAAGCGAGGGCGCTTCGGCAAATTCCTCGCGTGCGCGAAATACCCGGAATGCAAGACCACGAAGCCTTTGAAGGGCGAAAAGCCGCGCGCCGAACCCGAACCGACGGACGAAATCTGCCCGACGTGCGATGCTCCCATGGTTAAAAAAGTCGGCCGCTACGGGCCGTTCCTTTCCTGCTCGCGCTATCCGAAGTGCAAGACCATCAAGAACATCGAGAAAGTGGTGGTCGACGAGAACGGCCAGCAGATCGCCTGCCCGGCCTGCAAGACCGGCCACATCCTCGAGCGCATGTCCAAAAAGGGCAAGGTCTTCTACGCGTGCAGCCGCTATCCCGAGTGCGACCAGGCGTTCTGGGACCGACCGAACGGCATTCCCTGCCCGAAGTGCGACTACCCGACGTTGACCTACAAGGGCAAGAGCAAAATCATCTGCCCGAAGGAAGGGTGCGGCTACAAAGCCGATCGCCCGGACGCGGAGTAATCGGAACGGCGTCAGTCGTTGCGAGCGAAGTCAGAATCATGTCTGTCTTTACGAGGAACCAGGTGACGTAGCAACCTTACCTTGATTCTTCGCCCGAAGGATTTCGGAAAGATTGCCGCGTCGGTCGTCGGACGCCCTCCTCGCAACGACGGATTATTTCTATTCCTCCTTCACCTTCTCTCCGGTCACTTTTTCCGTGGCCCAATCCGCGAGTTTTTCGGGTCGTGTCAGCAGCCAGACAGCAGCGCGCTTCAGGGCTCCG
Source organism: Patescibacteria group bacterium (assembly GCA_018830865.1). Lineage (GTDB taxonomy): Bacteria > Patescibacteriota > Patescibacteriia > 2-12-FULL-60-25 > 2-12-FULL-60-25 > JAHJRN01. Next base: position 2,693 of record JAHJRN010000025.1, read on the forward strand.
GGCTTCCCCATATTCTTCATAAAACGACTCAACCGACCAAAGATGCCGGAAGATGCCGACAGACCGCCCGCCGCGACGATAGTTCCTCCTGCGATGGTCAAACCTCCGTATTTCTTCGTCCACCTCCAAAGACGTTTCATGAACCCGGGCTGTTCTTCGATGTTCGAGGTCGATTCGACAGAGGCCGCCCCCCGCTCTGGAACGACCGTCTCCTCGACAGATGCCCTCTCAACTCGCTGGGGGGCTTCGGACGCGCGGCGGTCGGCCTGATTGCGTGCCTGAAGACGCTCGAGCCCAACGAGCGCCAACGCGATTTCGCCGAGACGCGCTTCCATGGACACCTTCTCCTTCTTCATGAACCTGAGCAGGTTCGACTGCGCAGACACCTTCTCTTGGAGCTCAGACGGAAGCGCCTCGATGTCGTTCGCGGGTGCCTGTGCACGCAGTTTCTCCAACTGCTTTTCCAGCCTCTCTGCCTGCTGATCCATCTCACGGATCGTCTCCCCGTACTCTCGCTGCTCCTTCTTGAGCTTCGCGATGGCGATATGAGAATCCGTCTCTCCTTGCTCCGTTTCACCCTCCTCCTCGCCGACCTGCTCCATGACATCCGTTTCCGCTTCCTCATCGGCTGGTATCGGTTCGAGGACCGCATCCGGCCCTGCCTGATACGCCGCGTCTTCGATGGACTTCCGTGACAACGCGTCGCTCTCACGTATTTTCGTCACGGCCGCCATGTCATGCGCCTCCGCGGCATACGCCAATCCCGTCTCCGTATCGACGCCGATGCTATACAAGGCCTCGTTCTTGAGCCTCTCGATGTCGTATGGACCCTGTTCGATCGTCTTGAACCGTTCCGGATTGCGCTGCCTCTCCCGCCGTTGTCCTTCCATGACCTTTGCCGCGATGTAGGCCGGCATCTGCTGCGTCCGCACGACCCTCCGTTTACCCGAGTCGGGTGTCTTCTCCTCGACAGGGACCTCGTACGCCTCGTATTTTCGCGCTGTGGATGGCATATGATTGTTCCAAAGTGTAGCAAGACCGTGGCCCGGACGTCCATCGGCACCCCTCCGACCTCCCTGCCACACTTGCCGGAACGCGTCTCCCCGCATAGCATATAAGGTCTGGAGGCACGACGACCATGAAACCGGACCAGATGTACGAGCGTCTCGTCGAGATGATCCGCGGCTACAACCCGCAGGCGGATTTCGACAAGGTCCAGCGTGCCTACGTCTTCGCGAAGATTGCACACGAAGGTCAGAAACGCGCGACGGGCGAACCGTATATCATCCATCCGCTCGCCACGGCCATGACACTCGCGGAGATGCGCCTGCCGACCACCATCATCGCTGCCGGTCTCCTGCATGACGTCCCGGAAGACACAGCCCGGACCGTCGAGGATGTCGAGAAGGAATTCGGACCGGACGTCGCTAAGCTCTGTGAGGGCATCACGAAAGTCGGAAAGATCAAGTACCGCGGCATCGACCGCTACATCGAGAACCTCCGCAAGATGTTCCTCGCGATGGCGGAAGACGTGCGCGTAGTCATCATCAAGTTCGCGGACCGCCTCCATAACCTCGAAACCCTCGAAGGCATCCCGCCGAAGAAGCAATACCGCGTCGCGCTCGAGAGCCTCGAGATCTACGCACCCATCGCCAACCGACTCGGCATGGGCGAAATCCGTGGCCGTCTTGAGGACGCGGCGTTCAAGTACGTCTATCCCAAGGAATACGAGTGGACCAAGAAAAACGTCGAGACCTCGACCCGCCAACGACACGGCTATCTCGACAAGGTCATGGGGCTCACGCGCAAGGCCCTGCTCGACGCGGATCTCAAGGACTACGACGTCCACGGCCGCGCGAAGCACCTCTATTCGACCTACCGTAAGCTCCTCAAGAACAACCGGAATATCGCGCGCATCTACGACCTCATGGCGTTGCGCATCATCGTTCCGTCCGTCGGGGACTGCTATGCGGCGCTCGGCATCGTGCACGGGCATTGGACCCCGCTCAAGGGGCGAATCAAGGATTACATGGCCCAGCCGAAGCCGAACGGATACCGCTCGCTGCACACGACAGTCTTCTGCGAGGATGGTGAGATCGTAGAATTCCAAATCCGGACGCACGAGATGCATCAGGCCGCGGAATACGGCATCGCGGCGCATTGGGCATACTCCGAAACGAAGCGCAACAAGGTGAAGGACATCAGCACGAACATCGATTGGGTCTCACAGCTCGCGGACATCCAACAGGAATTGAGCGACAAGAAAGCCTACCTCGATTCGCTCGAGGAACTGAAGATCGACGTCTTCCGTGACCGTATCTTCGTGTTCACCCCGAAGGGCGACGTCATCGACCTTCCGGAGGATTCGACGCCCGTGGACCTCGCCTACAAGGTCCACACCGACATCGGCAACACGTGCACGTCCGCAAAAGTGAACGATGACGTTGTCTCGTTGGACCAACCGCTCAAAAGCGGGGACATTGTCGAGATCATCACGGACAAGAACCGCAAGGGTCCGAATCCGGACTGGCTCAAGTACGTCAAGACACACGGCGCCAAGAGTAAAATCCGCCAATACGCCCGCGCAGGCATCGCCGCGTGGATCAAGGGCGTCATCCCGGGGCTGAAGAAGTAGAAATTTTGCTTTCCAAGATCCTCCGAGGGACCTTCATCTTCCTATTCCTCTTCCTCCCCCGCGATCTTCTCCGCGATGCCCTTGAGGTCCTCGTCGTTGTAGTAGCGGATACGGACTTCCCCTTCGCCACGAGCGTCGCGTGTCACCTTGACCTGCGTGCCGAGAGCGACGCGAAAACGATCCTCGAGCGCGGAGAGGTTCGGGTCCGTCTCGGTCGACCGTCGCCGGCGACCCGGAAGAATACGCGCTTCGGTCTGGCGGACCGTAAAATTCCCTTTCAGCATCGCATCGAACATGCGCATACGCTCGTCATCCGTCGGGATGGACAGGAGCGTGCGAGCGTTCGAGGCCGAAATCTTCCCCTCCATGAGCGCGCGTTGAATCTCGTCCGGCAACTGGAGCAGACGGATGGTATTGCCGACCTGAGGACGGCTCTTGCCCACGCGCACGCCGACCTCGTCCTGCGTCAACCCGAATTCCTCCTGCAGACGAAGATACGCATGCGCCTCCTCGATGGGATTCAGGTCCGCGCGCTGGACGTTCTCGATGAGCGCGAGCTCCATCTTCTGTTGCTCCGTCGCGGTCCGGACGATAGCGGGCACCGTGTCGAACCCGGCGATTTTCGCCGCACGAAGACGGCGTTCGCCGGCGATAAGCTCGTAGCGGCCGTCCATCTTCATCGTCACGACGAGCGGCTGCAGGATGCCGTGTTCCTTGATGGAACCGACCAGGTCCTCCAGCGCACCATGTTCGAAGTGCGACCGAGGCTGATGCGGGTTCGGTTCGATGAGGTCAACGCCGATCTTCCGAATCGCCATGCCCGGCTCCTGCGTGTCATCGGCCACGGGTTCCTTGACCGGCGCGGAAGACGGAGGACGTTGCGGAATGAGGGCGCCGAGGCCACGCCCGAGACCGGTCTGTCGTCCCATCATCATACGGCGATCTGCATTTCGCTATCGAGGATTTCGCGCGCGAGCCGTTCGTACGCCTTTGCCCCTTTCGATCCCCCATCGAACAGCACGATGGATCTCCCGAAGGACGGCGCTTCCGCCAACCGGACGTTGCGCGGAATCACGGATCGGAAGATGTTGTTCGGAAAATACTTGTAGAGTTCCTGCATCACGTCGTCGGAGAGTTTGGTCCGACCGTCGTACATCGTGAGGACCGCGCCTAGCACCTCAATCTCTGGCCGGAGATTCTCCTTCACGAGTTTCACGGTCTCGAGCAGCTGTCCGAGCCCCTCAAGCGCGTAATACTCGGTCTGGACCGGGATAAGCACCTCGTCGCCGGCGACGATGCCGTTGAGTGTGATGAGACCGAGCGTCGGCGGACAATCGATGAGGATGTAATCGTAGTCGTTGCGGATTTCGAGCAGGGATTCGTACAACCTATACTCGCGACGGTCCATGTCCACGAGCTCTACATTCAGTCCAGCAAGGTGTTTGGTCGCAGGCGCGACACGCAAGGTCTCGTGCGCCGTCGGCTGGACGATTTCGCGCATCCGGACCTTCCCGAGAATAGCCTCGTATACGCCCTGTTCGAGCCCCATGTGATCGATGCCGATGCCGGACGTCGCGTTCGCCTGAGGGTCAAGATCGACGATCAACACGAACTTTCCCGCCTCGGCGAGATATGCCCCGAGGTTGATGGCGGTGGTGGTCTTCCCGACGCCACCCTTCTGATTGACCACGGAGATGATGCGGCCCATATCGCGTGCATATCTTATGCGTTCGGCAGGATAGGGGCAAGGGTGGACAGCTGGCCGGAATTGACACGTCGTGCTGCATTGTCTACACTCGCGAAGCATCAGACATGCCGGGCCGGGGTAGCTCAGTTGGTTAGAGCGTGGGACTCATAAGCCCGAGGTCGCCGGTTCGATCCCGGCCCCCGGTACCACATATACATCCTCCCGAACGGGAGGATGTATGCTGTTCGATGGCCGACACAAAACGCCCCTGTTCGGAGCGTCTCGTCTTGGTTGCGGGAGCGGGACTCGAACCCGCGACCTCCAGGTTATGGGCCTGGCGAGCTGCCAACTGCTCTATCCCGCGATGGAACGTGTGCACAATCATACGCATCTCGACCGTATCTGTCAAACGGCAGGACCTTGTCCGAACGCCTATCATCGGATATAGTTTCGCCGCAACCCGATACGAAAAATGGCTAGAATCCTTGGAATATGGGGGGCGGGTGGCGGAACTGGCAGACGCACGGGACTCAAAATCCCGCGATCGAAAGGTCATGAGGGTTCGATCCCCTCCCCGCCCACCATATCCCAAGAATCGGCCTGAGGATTGACAATCCCCAGTTTTCTGGTAGGCTCTCTGCACAGGAGATGCCTGCCTCCGTGCGGCGCGGAGCGGCCTAGCGCACCTTCGAAAGGAACAAGATGGAAACGGGAAAACTCCACGTCTCCGCTCACGCGATGATGCGGTATGCACAACGCGTCGAGGAGCGTGTCATCGGGAATGGCTACACGCTGACCCCCGAGGAGAAACGACGGTACGTCGACTACATCCTGACCGGCATCGAGAACGGCATCGAACTGCCCACGCAGTGCTGTCTACTCTTCGTCGAGCCGAAAGGAATCCGCGATGCGACCTACCGACGTGCCATGAACGATCTCGCAGGAGGAACACTCCACACCGCGACCGGGCCGTCCTCCTGGGGGACCTACGTCTACGACGCCGACGAGAAGACCTGCTACGTCATCGAAAACGAGATTGTAAAGACCGTGATCGTCCCGGACGAGGATCAATTGGGGGCATTGGAGGACTTCTTGGAGCGGCTCGACGGGCAACTTGAGGACCCACCCAGCGATCCGATCCTCGACGGACCGGATTCGAAGATCACGCGGCGCGCGTTCCTTGAAGCCGCCGACCTGGTCAAGCAGGAATCCTTGGACCCGCACGTCGACGAGCTTCCGAGGGCCTCACGCTATGAGGTCTACGACCCGAAACGCGCCCCGCAGAACTCGATGGAGGTCGACGTGGATTTCGTCGCGTCGTATCTGCGCTGGATCGGACGCGCTATCCCGACCATCGGCCCACCGGTCCTCCTGTTGTATGAGTCGCACTACCGATTCTTCCGACATGCGATGGAACTTCTGGACGGCCACGGTCTCGTCCCTCGGGAACTGCCTCTAGGATTCAACGACAACGCCGTCCGGTCGCGCAAAGAGCGGGCGCCAGGGTATGCCGACATCCGCAATGCCCTTCGCGACAGAGACTTCGCGCGCGTCTACATCCTCTGCACGCACAACGGCACGCGAGCGGCGCTCCGGATCATGCATCAACATATCGGCGGCATCCCGGAAATCCGACTGATGGAAGAGGTCCCAGGCACGCAGCCGCTCTTCCATCGAGGAACCGTCTACGCCTTCGACGGAACCGAAGCGAACGGCTTCGCAAGCCTCATCCGTTTCTTCCCATGATGCCCTCCCCCACCGCCGCCGGTGGGTTTTTTCGTTATTAGATGATAGTCCTCAACGCATCCACGACGATCGACGCTGTCCGCTGCCATGTCAGGTCGTGCGACCTCGTTTTTCCCTCCAGCGCCATCCGCATACGCAAGACGTCATCGGCCATGACCCTGACGAATGCATCGCCCCAGCCCTGCACGTCGCGTGGGTCAAGGAGCAGACCCGCACCACCGACGACTTCGGGAATCGCACCTGCACGGCTTGCGATGACCGGCGTCTCGGCTTGCATCGCCTCGAGAGCGACAAGACCGAATCCCTCGTGCCACGACGGGAGCGCGACGACGGTCGCGCCGAGAAGGAGGTCGCGACGAAACGCATCCTCGACGCGTTCGATGCGACGAATCCGCCCCCCGTCCCCTCCGGCCGACGCAACGCTCCGTATCGCGGCCTGGACATCGTCGTGGCGCCATCCGTTACGGCCAGCGATGACCAGATCCGTCGACGATGCGAACGTGTCTCGCGACGCCGTCCACGCGTCGATGAGCGTCACGAGGTTCTTCCGCGGTTCGACGGTCCCGAGCGCGAGGATATACGGACAGATTAGACCGACATCCGCCAGACGATGACGTGCCACGTGTTTCGCGGTCATCAGCGCCTCGCCCTGAAGCGACGCGAGCACGGGGTCCCCTCCTTCCTGCGTCACATGGATACGCTCCGGGTCCACGCCGAACAGACGCACGATCTCTCGCTTCGTATCCTCGCTCACGGCGAAGACGGTCGGTGCGGACGTGACGCCGCGACGGAAGAGCCGCGTCGTGAGCCATCGGCGCGTCGGTGATTGCGGGAACCATTCCGGATGCGCGTAGATCGCGAGGTCATGCACCCATGGCATCGTCGGTACACGCATCCTTGGTGCAACAGCGCCACTTGGCACGAAGAGGATATCGCACGACCGCGACCGAAGCGTCTTTCGGAGCGTCGAGCCGGACACGTCATCCAGACGGACCATCTGACGCGTTTCCACCCCGGCAGAAGCTCCTATCGGCAGGTACAGCCGCCAATCCCAAGGCACATCACGGACAAATAACGCATCCATCAAAAAACGCGCCGCGTGGGCCACGCCGGCACCCTCGCTGCCATCAGCCGGCAGACATCGCAGGTCGATTCCGACAATCATGAACCTTCTCGCTTCTTCGTCATTCCCATCGATATGCCCCGAAGGCCCACGCCGTGATCGCTTTGATGTCCTGGTACCGCGAAAAATGGTTAGGGCTCGCAAGGATAACCGCGACGACCGCATGGCCCTCGGCGTTCTGCGTGACCTGTGCCATGTCGAATCCCGCCTGCGGGAGCGAACCGGTCTTCGCGCCGAGGATGTGGTACGGGTCCTTGTTGAGGAACGAGGTGAGCAGGAGGTTCGTCGAGACGATCGGGACCTTCTTGCAGGCGGCTGTGGTGATCGTCACGGACGGCAAGGCCGCCGCGTCCGCGATGACCTGCTGCGACAGCGCGATGGTGAGCATAGCCGCGACATCCGCGGCGTTCGCTCGATTCAGGGTATCGACGCCCGTCGGATCCACGAAGACAGGCGACACGAGGTGCAAATCCCTCGCCTTCGCGTTCATGGCCTCGACGAACGCCTCGCGTCCCATGGTCGTGCGCGCCAACGCATTCGCCGCCACGTTCACCGATCCGACGAGAAGTGCCCGCATCGCCTCACCTTCCGTGATAGTGTCGCCCGGAGCGAACACCCCTTTTCCCTCTCCGCGAAAATCGTCTTCCGTAAACGTCACCGTCTTCGATGGATCGAAATCGCCAGATAGGACGACCATCGCCGTCATCAGCTTCGTGAGGCTTGCGATCGGTAGGACGTCATGCGCGCGCTTGACGTAAAGGATATCGCCCGTCGCGACGTCAGCCACGAACACGGCCCGAGCCGAGGTCTCGACCCCAAGGCTCTCCGGGCGCGTCTTGATCGGAGGTCGCGCGACAAAACGTGACGATGCGGGAGACAACGACGCCGTCGGAAGCGTCGCGACGACAGACGGACCGTTCACGAACGGCATCGAGGCGTACGCTGGTGAGATGAGGGAATAGGCGGCCAACAGGCCGATCAGGGCGTCAAGCATGCGATTCGGAAGGGTTCGTGGCCTGTGTCTCGAGCTGGGTAAGGACATCCGCGACCGCAGCATGGCCACGCAACGTCTCGTATTCCGGCAGGTCCTCGACCGAGGAGACGCCGATGGCGTTCAAGAAATCGAACGAAACGCTGAAGACAGGCTGTCCCAAACGCTCATCCCCCTTCTCCTCGACAAGGCCACGCATCATGAGATTCCGTAAGATGAGCGACGACTGGATACCACGAATCTGCTCGACTTCTGGGCGCGTCATGGGTCCACGATACGCGAGGATGGTCAGCGCCTCGAGCTGCGGACGGGTCAATTCGCCGGAGGCCTCGGCCTTGATGGTCTGCTTCACCAATTCCGCGGCGTCGGGGTGCGTCACGAGTTGGACTTCGTGTCCATTACGTTGAAGTACCAGTCCGCTCTCCCGACCGTCGAGCGCGTCGGAAAGGTCCTTCAGGGCCGCAGAGACGTCGTCAGACGGGATGCTGAGGAGTTCAGCCAGGCGCTTGATGGCGACTGGCTTGGACGAGGCGAAGAGGATCGCTTCGATGGAGGTTGCATAGGTCATATCACGATGGTCGGTTCAGCGAGCGGGTCACCGGTGGCATCCGGGTCCGCTTCGATGTCGATGTCGTCGAACAAATTCTTCTGTTTCACGAAGATAAAACGACGCTTGACGAGCTCGAGGAGCGCGAGGAACGAGACCGCGGCCTCCGAACGGTTCTTCGCGCCCCTGAGAAACGTATGGAACGACGTTGTGCTATGCGTCGATATGCGGCGATACAGATCGCGGATCTTCTCGTGGATGGTGACGACACGTTCCATGCTCGCCTGCGGAAGACGCAGGAGCGGTTCGAGACGCGCGATGACACGCTTCATCGCATGGAACAACGCGTCTGCCGTGACGCCGACAGGCGGCATGAACCCGGCGGATTCCTGGCGCCGAGTCGTGGAGGCTTGGCGGGCGAATGAGCGGCGTTCCGCGTTCCACATCCCATCCATGATCTTAGCGGCCTGCACGAACCGCTGATACTCACGTAGCTGCGTCTCGAGATCCGGCCCTTCCTCGAGATCCGGGTCATGAAGCGACGGGATGAGCAGCCGCGATTTCATGTACATCAGCTTCGCGGCCACGACGATAAAGTCCGCAAGGTCCTCTGGCGGGATGTCCGGATTGTCCTGCACGTGTTCCACGAACTGCTCGGCCACGGTCGCGAGGGACACCTGCGAGATGTCCAGCTCCTCGCGCTCGACGAGCTGAAACAGGAGGTCCAGCGGCCCCTCAAACTGTTCGACCCGGAACGTGACGGAAGCCATAATTAACATTGACGACGAAAAAACGTCGTTACTAGAATGATAGCGCAAGGTTAGCCAAGAATCCAGGGTCCTACAGGGGGGTCACATCCGAAGATGCGCCTGAATCAATTCGAGATCCTTCTGGTCCTTTTCGCGGCCCATCGCCCTCTTCCAGGTGATGACGTGTTCCAAGAGGACGAACGGCCAACCTTCGATGGTTTCCGTCGTATCGATGAGGGCGTCCGCGTCGTCGAACCAGGGTTTCCAGCTCCGGAACAGTTCGAGATGCCCAACCTGCAGGCCATTACCCTTCTCGTTTTTCGGAAACGTTTCCGCGAGCGTGTCCCAGACCGATGCCCGGACGAGGACGTCGAGATCCTTCGCCTCGCGCCATCCGCGGACCGCGAGCGGCCCACTGCCGAAAATCGCGAACGACCCTCGCGGAAGCGCCAGGGCCTGCAGTTCGTCGAGGAACGGAATCATATCTTCTTCCGCCCCGGCTTCTTCGCAGCCCTCTCGACGGCGATATGCACCTCCTTGAGCCGCTTCGGATCGATGGTGGACGGCGCATCCATCATCGGATCACGCGCATCGCCGGTCTTCGGAAAAGCGATGACCTCGCGCATATTCGGCTGCTCGTTGCACAGCAGCATGACCAACCGGTCGATGCCCGGCGCCGCGCCGCCATGTGGAGGCGCGCCGTATGTGAATGCCTCGATCATGTGGCCGAACTTGGCTTGAATCTCCTCGTCGGTCAGGCCCAAGATATCGAAAATCTTCCTCTGCATCTCGGGTTCATGGATGCGGATGGACCCGGACGAAAGTTCGACGCCGTTCAGAACCAAATCGTAACTCCACGCGCGTACCTTGAGCGGTTCGGATTCGAGATACTCCTCGTCTTCCGGATTGACCATGCAGAACGGGTGATGGGCAGTGGTGAGTTTGCCGTCCGCATCCATTTCGAACATCGGATAGTCCACCACCCAACAGAAAGCCAATTCATCCGGATCGTCCTTGTCCTTACGTAGGTCAGGCTTATCGTTGCCGTACTGGTCCATCGAATCCTGGTAGCGGATGCGAGGGAACTTCTTGAACGTCAGCTTCTTTTCAGGAGCGACCTCCTTGATCATGCTGACCATCATGTCTTCCACGAGACGTAGCACGTCCTCCTGCTCCACGAACGACATCTCGAGGTCAAGCTGCGTGAATTCCATCTGCCGATCGCTGCGTGCGTCTTCATCGCGGTAGCAACGCGCGATCTGGAAGTATTTCTCCACGCCAGCGACCATGAGGAGCTGTTTGAACTGCTGCGGCGACTGGGGAAGGACGTAGAACTTCCCGGCATGGAGACGCGACGGGACCATGTATTCACGCGATCCTTCGGGCGTCCCCTTGATCAAGGTCGGCGTCTCCACTTCCAAGAAGCCTTGCCCGACCAGGTACGTGCGTAGGGACTGGATGACACGCGCCCGCATTTCCAGATTTTTCAGCATCCGAGGGGACCGGAGGTCCAGATACCGATACTTCAGCCGCAGCTCCTCGTTCACGCCGGATGTGTCCTCGATTTCGAACGGCAGCGTCTTCGCGGGATTCAATACCTCGATATCCTTCGCGAGCACCTCGACCGTCCCGGTCTCGAGATCGGGATTGATCTGCTTGGCCCCACGCTTCTGCACGACGCCCGTGACAGCGAGGCAGAACTCGGGACGGATGTCCTTCATCACCTCGCGTCCACGTTCGGTCAGCTCGGATGGAACCAGCACGACCTGAACCAGACCGGAGCGGTCCCGCATGTCGAAAAAGGCCAATTTACCCATGTCGCGACGGACATGGACCCATCCCTTGACCGTGACGTCCTTGCCGATGCGGTCGACCGTCTCGGCGTTCATGCAGCGTTTCTCCATAGGTTTCATTCGACGATACCCACGTTAACCGACATGCCGGACTCCTGTCCATCATCGCTCCGGGCCATGATGTCGAGATCCGCGAGCAACCCCTCCAGCGCGGTGAACGTCCCCGTGAACACGCCCGCGTTTCCGCGCGTCAGGTCCACCAATTTCACCCGTGCGGACACGGTGTCCGTACCCTTTTGCGTGAGATACGCCGAGACCGCATCTGCGTTCACGGCCTGCACCGTCATCATGATCTCTGTCCCCGGTTCCGTCAGATACCACCCCTGGCTCTGCTGCATGCCCTTGAGCTTGAGGGATAACACGCGCGGTGATGTCTCCGTCGCTTCGACGCAGACGCCGGCTTCAAGACCTGGCGACAGCTTGCAGACGAGCCCATCGCTACAGCGTCCTGTGACGGCGCCACACCCCTCCCGCGCTCCTCGGATCCGCGACGTCGTCGCCTCGACGGTCTTCGTGCAGATGCCGAGATCCTGGTCCTGACGCGTCTCGCAGGTGTAACCCGGCATGCACGGCAAACGCATCGGTCCACCGCAGGCGCTCCCACCTTCACCCAGACCGGGTGTTTCCTGATCATCCGCATCCGGATAGGTGATGGTCACGCCCCCCTCCTCCGATGCGTAGCGCATCATGTCCCACAGTGTCCCGGTCACGCACTCCTGCTGGCCTGGCCTGCTGATGCACGCCTGCTTCTTGACCATCCCATCTGCCACGAGAAAGACGCCTATCACAAGGAGGACGAAGAGCGCGACGAGCACCGCGACGCCAAAACCGACGAAGATCTTGATATCCTTCGTGGGATGAATTTGTTGGGCCATATGACCGATATGCTACCTGTTCTGCGGTGTTCCGTCGACTACGGACGACAGGAGAGGAAAGATGGCACCGTCGTCTCCTGGTGCCTCAGCGATCCGTGCAACGACACCGGTCGAGAGGTCAATCGCGATAAGTTCCGCACCACGGACAAGGAGGACACGGCCGTCGACGAGGAAGCCGATGGGAGCTCCACGGCCAAGCCGATCTGTCGCGCCTAGGTTTCCGGCGACGCCCTCCCCGTCATCCGTCTCATACGCGGGGACACCGTCCGCTGATTCGACATATCGGAGGATGATGCGCTCCGCCTCTTCCGCGACGACCGTATCCATCCCGTCGCGCGAGACGCTGTGCAACGACGAAGGCGGGCGAGGTGCACTCTCGAGACCTTCGCCGGGTTCGATGCGTAAATATCGAATCATCCCCCGCTCGGCACGTACGCGGTCGATAGTATCCGGCAGGAACGCGACGTGTTCGACGTCACCGGCAAGCGAGACCGCGAACAACAGACGCGATGACGTCACGAATCCGGTCACGGCCATGGTCTCGCTATCCCACCAGCCGATAGGATTCACGTCGGTGATGGCATGACCATCCGCGAGACGCAGCACATACGTCCGTTCCTCGTTCCCATACCTCACCCGGACGACGCCCGTTCCGTCCTGCCGCGACGGCGCCCGATGCGCTGACCGGCGGCCATCAGGGGAACGGAACCCGGCGGAGGACGTCGCGAGGACGAACTCCGGCAAGAGATACGCAAGCTCGCCCGTCAGCACCTTGCGACCGACGAGCGTCGAGAGTGGCGTACCGAGCAGACTCGTATCGTCCGGCCAGACCGTGGGCCGCTCCACCCCGTCCACGATGATGCGGCTCCCCTGCCCGTCCACGATGAGGAGCGAGGGGCCGGCGATCACGGTCGACGTCGCGACCTGGAACGACAGGCCCTGCGGCCCCGCTCCATCTTTCGACTGGGACCCGAGATGCGCGACACCTGCGACGCCAAGGACGACCAAAAACGTTGCAAAAAGGGCCAGATACCCTTTGGATGCTGGAGGTTGCTTTTTCATGGCGCTTTACGGATCCAATCGATTCATCAACCTGGGAAACGGGATGGTCTCGCGGACGTGGTGTAGACCACAAATCCAAGCGACGAGGCGTTCGAGGCCGTAGCCGAAGCCTGAATGCGGGACCGAGCCGTATCTGCGCAGGTCGAGATACCACTTGAACGCGTCTTCGGAGAGGTTATGTTCCCGCAAACGCGCAAGTAGCGTCTCGTAGTCATCCTCGCGCTGGCTCCCGCCGATGATCTCGCCGTACCCTTCGGGCGCGAGCAGGTCAGCGCAAAGTACGCGGCTCGAATCCTCAGGGTCTCGTTTCATATAAAACGCCTTGACCGCGGCCGGATACTTCTCAATGAAGAGAGGCCTGTCGTATTGCTTCGTGAGTAGGGTCTCGTCATCTGCGCCGAGGTCATCCATGTCGCCGATGTCGCTTCCGAGCTCGCGCAGCTTCACGATGGCTTCCGCGTGCGTCAGGCGATGGAATGGCGCCACGACCTTCTTCAGCGGCTCAGTGTCGCGCTCCAGGATCTTCAGCTCCTCCTGACGGGTCTCAAGCACATGCTTGACGATGAATGCGACAAGTTCCTCCTGGATACGGAGGTTCTCGTCGTGCTCCACGAACGCGGCTTCGGCGTCCATCATCCAGAACTCGGTGAGGTGGCGCCGCGTCTTGCTCTTCTCAGCGCGGAAGACGGGACCGAAATCGAAGCATCGGCCGACGGACGCGATGGCGGCCTCGAGATACAGCTGACCGGACTGCGTGAGATACGCCTTCCGCTCGCCGAAGTAATCGGTCTCGAAGAGCTGGGTCGTGTCCTCGCAGGACGTCGGCGTGAGGATGGGCGCGTCGATCTTGATAAATCCATGGTCGCGCATCCAGTCGTACGTCGCATGGATGATGGCGTCGCGCACCCGCTGGACGGCCCACTGCGACGGCGCACGGAGCCATAGATGTCGGTTGTCGAGCAGAAAATCCGGCCCATGCTCCTTCTTGCCGATGGGATAGTCCTCGGCCTTCTGGACCAACGCGACGGCCGTGGCCTGCAGCTCGAAGACGCCTTCCTGCTTGGGATGTTTCGTGACCGTCCCGGTGACGATGACCGACGATTCGATGGTCGTGTCGGTCGCCGCCGACCATGAGGCCTCGTCCACGTTCTGCTTGGCGACGACCGCCTGCGCGAAACCGGAGCCGTCCCGGAGCTGGAGGAACGCGATGCTGCCGCTCGACCGGACGTTGTACGCCCACCCCTTGATGGTAACCGTGTCCCAGACGTGGTCCTTGAGCTTCGAAATGAAGGTATCCATATGGAATCTCTAGGGTATGCAAAAACCCTTGCGACGGCAAGGGTTTGGCCGAGTGGCCGAGATGGGACGTTTAGTGGTGGCGAAACGGGGGGTTGTTCCGGTACGTCTGGTGATGCTTGAGCGTGTGACGCCTCCCCTTATCGAACCCCTGCGGGGTCTGCAGACAGAGGATGGGCCGCTCCTTTTCCCGGTCCAACCTCCCGAGAGTGAAGAAGCACGGTCGTCCGCCTTCCTTGGTCTTGGTATGGATGTACACGTATCCACGCGGATGGTCGTGTTTCAAGACGCGCCCGGCGGTAGCCATCTGAACGATCTGTTCCTCGGTATCCGACAGGACGAGCGACGCGATCTTCTCCAGATCCGCTCTCGTCAGTGGATCCTTCATGCACCAGCGTCGTCGACGATATTCAGCGACCCGGTCGCGAAGCTGACGATACACGTATTCGCCGACCACGTACCGATCCGTATGGCCCATGACCAAACCGCAGTACGCACGGAGCACCCGACGGAACGTGGGGATCCGCGGGGTTGACTTGCGGTGATTCCGTACGATTTCGTACGCGACAGCGCGGACGATGCCGTCGCGCGGAACCTTATGAAGCTGTACCGGCCATCGTGGAGGAAGCCACACATGGCTGTAGTACCTCGTAGCCCAGCTCCGTACGGTCTCGACCGTGCGTACCTCCACGCTCGGTTTGAACGATAGCTTCGGACCAGGTTCATGATGGAACGCACGGTAGCTGACGGGGATCCTGAACATCCAGGCCTCCGGGAGGGTTGATGTTTCTTAAGAAAAGGGTAATCCCTGAATTTGCCACCAGTGATGGTGGCTTTTGATACGGAAAACATTGGTCAAGGTATTGTTTCGTGGACAATACCTGTTTTTGCCACCAAACTATGCCACGAATACCATGTCCGAAATGTCGCCACACCC
>JAHJRN010000044.1 GCA_018830865.1 Patescibacteria group bacterium
ACAGGCTGTAATTGCATATAAATTGTGCAGTGATGCCGGGTGGCTGCTGGCATAAGCCTTGCACCGCAATAAGTACACACGTGCGTAGCATGGGTGCCCTTGAACCTAAGGAGTTAGCTTTGCGTTTGGTGCTTTTGGGAAGCGATACGTTTGCCGCGCATTTGCGCGGGTTGGGACATGAGGTGCAAACCTGCGGTCCCATGGGAGATATCGCTATAGCTGACCCAGACCCAGAATGGGCCCAAGTTGAGGCCCTCTATAAAAAAAGTGGATTCAGGCCGGATGCCGTGCTTGTGACCGACAATGTGGGCAACCGTCAATTACCCACCGGTTTGGCTGAAGCATCAATAGTTACAGCGTTCTATGGGGTTGACTCCCCACTTAACCGTTTTTGGCAAGAGCCCTATGCCCAGTTGTTCGATCTAGCGTTCCTTGATCAACTTGATGAGTCCGAGCGTCTTGCGCAGCTACATCCCGGCGCATATTGGCTGCCAGTGGGGGTGGAACCTAGTCTGTATGAGGTGCAGCCTGAAGCCAATGAAATCCCTGGAGTGTGTTTCGTTGGGGTTATTGATGAGAGTGTCAGGCCCAAGAGATCGGCATTGTTGGCAAAAGTAGAAAGAATTTCTCATTTGGTGGTGCGCGGCGGGCGCCAGGACGCTTGGTTCCCAACTCAAAAAGCGGCCAAGCTCTATGCCAGCCATCAAATAACTCTTAATGAAAATCTTTTTCCCGGCGTAACCACCAGGCCCTTGGAAGTAATGGCATCTGGCGGTTGTTTACTGAGCGAGGCAGCGCCGGGGAGTATGGAAAGGTTTTTTGTTGACCAAGAGCACCTGTGCTATTTCGGGCCAGAAAACCTGGATGACAAATTAGAGCAATTACTTAAAGATCATGCTCTGCGGGCCAGATTGCGTAGCCAAGGACTTGATATTGTACTTGAAAAGCACACCTTGGGCCATCGCGCCCATATTATTGTTAAGCACCTGGAAAAAGTGATGAGCGGCGTTCAGCCGAAGCCGAGGGCCCAAGGCGGCGAGTCTTTGCGGCTGGAGGGAGAGGCCTTGCTGATGGCTGGCTTGCGCTGGCCCGCCAAGGCAGGCGGCAGACGGGTTCTGCGCGGCGCAATGCGCTTGCGCGCGGCTGCCGCAGATGGGGCCGAGCCGCTTTCGGCTGCCCGTAGCGCGGGGCTGGCTGAACTAAGCTTGGGACGCTTTGATGAGGCGCTAATCCACTTTCGCCGGGCAGGCGAACTTGGCGGCGAACGCGAGGGCTTGGCTTGGGCGCTCTCAGCTTGGCAAGCGGGACTGCATATTGAATATAGTAAACAATGCCGAAAGCTTGGGATTGCAGGCTCGCCTGGCGAAGCTCCATTTCATATTGGTGCGGCGCTGACTTTAGAGCAGGCGGGCCAAGCGGCTAGCATAGGTTTTAACCGAGGCAGGCTGCACCCAGCCTATTGGACTAGCTTGGAGCATTTGCTCGAAGCTGCCAAAATTGAGCCTGATAGATCTCAGAATTGGGAACTTTTAGGAGATTTGTTGACGGCACAGGGCGCGCCCAATCAAGCGGCACAGGCTTATGATCGAGCCTGGCAATTGACGCCCAGTGGCAGGGTCGGCAACAAGCGGTCCGAGGCGGCCCATAAAGGATATATGCAGTGAGCGCAGATCTTTACATTGCTGCTGATGGTGCCTGTCTATTAGAAGGGCAACCCCTGCACCCGCCAAAAGGGGCCTACCAGGCTGCTATTGCGGAATTGTCCAAGATTCTGGCAACAGCCCGTTCCCAAGATACCTTGGTGCTGGCGGGTAGTGGGCTGGGGTGGCATGCCAAGGCGGCTCTGGCCAAGCCTTCAGGGCCTCGTATTGTTGTTTATGAAACCGACGCCAGGCGGATCGCTTTGGCCCGCAGCCTGGGGCCTGATTTGACTGGGGCCAATATAATTATGAATGACGCTGATTTAACCGAGTTGCTGGCCGGAAGGTTGGTTTATGACCAGCAGGGCGATGAGCCCGGAAGGGTTGCGGTTTTTGCGCCTGAGGCTTATCGCGAGGCAGAACCAGAATTGGGAGCTCAAGCCAAGAAGATTGTTCAGCAAGTGCTTAGCAGGAGCCGCATAAATTATAAAACCCGAACCCAAAACCAACTGGAGTGGCTCAACAATCTGCGTGTAAACTTTAAGCATATACTTGAATGTCCGGATTTGACTAGGTTGGTCAATGCCTTTAAAGGGGTGCCAGCCCTGGTCTTGGGAGCGGGGCCGTCTTTGGATTCCAGTTTGAATGAGTTGTCTGGGTTCAAAGGCAAGGCGATTCTCTTGGGCGCGGCATCGGTCATAGGGCCTTTAGCCTCCTTGGGCATGGCGCCGGATGTGGCCGTGGCGTTGGAAGCCAAGGATGAGTCACGCCAATTCAATGATGCTGATTATGCTCGCACTTGGCTAGCTGCGGCAACCAGCGGGCATCCAAATCATTTTATTGAGTGGCCCGGCAAAAAAGCGCTATTTAATTTGCAGCCATGGGCGGCGAAGCTCAGCGGAGGGGGTATGGCTCTGCCCAATGGCGGCCATGCCACCAGTGC
>JAHJRN010000047.1 GCA_018830865.1 Patescibacteria group bacterium
TCACCACAAAGAACACCCTGGCCAGGTCCATTGAGATTAACCGGCTGAAGGTGGAGGACGTTGACTTCCATAATGGGCAGGTGAGGCTTTGGACGAAAAAGAGTAAGTCGCAAAACCTGACTTCCCGCCTTGTCGGGATGAACGAGGAACTGAAGGCAACCCTGAAGTCCTGGTTTAAAAGCCGGGACAAGCGCGTCCCGTGGGTATTCTATAATTCTATTGGCGGACAGCTTGAATATCAGCGGTGGTTGCCTGACTTGTGCGAGCAGGCCAAGGTGAAGCCTTTCGGCTTCCACTCCCTACGCCATAGGGGGGCCAGTCTCTTGCTCAAGGAAAAGAAACTGGACATCCACACGCTCATGGAAATACTGGGTCATAACAACCTGGCCACCACGCAGAGGTACATCCAAAGCCTCAAGGCAGCAGACGGGTCGGCACTGGAGGGCATTTAGCGGTTGCAATCTGGTTGCAGAGAAACTGAAAACCGGTAGAAAATCGTCTAAAATCATCAACCAAAGTGCAACGGCAAGTTATTTGAAACACTAATAAAGCTGGAAATCCAGCCAGTTGGAAAAACGACTGAAGGTAACTTAAAATCCCCAGGGGCAATACCCCGTGCGGGTTCAAATCCCGCCCTGGGCACCAAATGATATCAATAAGTTACATGGCCGACGCTTCTCGGGAGGCGCCGGCCTATTTTTGCCATGTAAGCGTGGCGTAAGCACGGGGCGCCACTTGGAGCAACTTGTGTCCTCAGCGGTGTACGTCCCAATCCTAACAACTTGGCCACCACGCAATGAAATGGACCGGTCGACTTTCAACGCCTCATCGGCCGTCATGGTGCTGGTCAGAAGCCAGGCGATGATGTGGCGGCTGTTTTCCTAGCGCAAAGCCCGCACCTCGCCGCTGGTGGCCTGCCGGCCACAGAACCATAGCGAATAATTGCGAAAAACAGTTTGTTTAGGGAGTGGGTACACTCGGCGGTAGACACCATGGCGGGGGCGGGGTAATTTGTAGGTATCAGAAAGTGTACATACGGCACGGGGTAGCTACCCGGCGTAATCAATAATTAAGCCTGGCATATCTGCGATGCAGACACGCGAGGTTTTTTTATGAGCTTTCCCCAGCCCTCCCAAAACCACAATTCGGAAAACCCTCCCTTGTTCACCACCCCGGCGGCAGCCGAGCACCTGGGTCTGTCCCCCCGCACCCTCGAAAATCTTCGGCATCGAGGAGGCGGGCCCCGCTACGTCAAGCTCGGGGGTTCCGTAAGGTACCGCGCGGTTGACCTCGATGCCTGGGTTATTGAGGGCCTGAGAGAGTCCACGTCTCCAATGTCGGCCTTCGGGGGTTAGTCGTGAGCTGGTTAGATTTCCTGCCCGCCGCCCTCACCGGAGCAACCGCCCTGGCCGGAAGCCTTGGCCGTGGCGACTCCCTTACCGGCGAGACAGCCAAACCCGGCCGGAAAGGTGTGTTGCCCTCAACCGAAGAGGGTCGGCAGTTATTGGCCTCCCTACAAAACGAAATCCTAGGGGCCCGGCCCACCAACTTGCGCGTGAACGGGGCGGATATACCGATTATGGACCCGTTTCTGCGCCAGAAGGCCCGCTCGGCGAAGGACCTGATGAAGGGGGAGGTTGATGGCACCCCGGCTGACGGTGGTGTCTTGGGCAATTTTGCCGAGCCCCTGGGCGCCGCGGCCAGCGTCTTGGGCAACGTGGACGACCCCATGGTGAACAACAACCTCGACTGGGGCACCATCATGAGTTGGGTCCCCAAGGCCGACGACCCGGTTTGGGATTCGTGGGGGGGGATGTAGACCGTGGCTAACGACAACGATCAATTTAAATCTGCGCGTGGGCCGATCTGCGCGAATTGCCGCTTCTGGTTTGGCTGGTTTGATCAGGAAGACATTCCCCCTAACGAGTGGTTGATGATCAAGGGTTATTGCCGACGTCGGGCACCGCAGATTTTCGGGAAGACCATTTCTGGCGCTTGGCCATCCACGGGTGCCTGCGACTTCTGCGGCGAGTATGAGCCACGCCCTGGCCAGGCCCCCGACCACGCACCAGCTGCGCCGGGGGTGGCATGAGCAATCGAGCCGCCAACATCGCCGCCATGACCGATATGGTAAACAGTCGCGTTGAGGCCGAACGCGAGAAGCTTGGGCAAGCGACCAGCCCCTTTGATCGTCCACGCTGCCCGGTCAGGGGATGGATGCAGGAGCTACCGCCGCCCCGCCCGGAACGCTTTGAGGGAGTCATACCCGAGGGTCTGGTGTGCGCGATTGGCGGCCCAGGGGGCGGGGGTAAATCGCACGTTTCATGTTCCATGGTCTTGTCCGCGGCCACCGGTATGCCCTTCGGCCCATTTAGGCCTGTTGGCGCCTGCAGCGTGATGTACCTGTCACTGGAAGATGATGAAATCGAGTTGCGTCGCCGCTTCTGGTCCTTGGGGCAAGCCTGGAGTTTGAATCCCGTACACCTTGATGCCTTGGACTCTAATTTATACGTCCTGCCCATGGTCGGGCGGATGGGCCCGCTTGTCGAGCTTGACCCGACTGGCAATCCCACAACCGGCGCAGCATATGACCAGCTTTGCGATGCCGTGGTCAAGCTGGGCATTCGCTTTTTAATCGTCGATCCAAAGTCACGTGCTTATGCGCTCGACGAAAACCGGTCCGACCACGCAACCGCTTGGGTCCAGGCCCTTGAACGGTTGGTGGCTATCGTTCCTGGCCTGGTGGTCATGTTTACGCACCATAGCCCAAAAGGATTGGCTGGCCAGGACCGTATGAGCGCCGACTTGGTTTTTAGGGGATCGTCCGGCCTTGCCGACGCGATCCGGTGGGGAGCCGGGCTAAGGACCATGACCGCTGGGGATGCTGAATTGTACGGGGTTGACCATTACCGCAATTTCGTTGAACTCGACTTGGTCAAAACCAACTACGCCCCGCAGTGGCCCGGCCCGGTCTACTTTGAGCGCGGGCCAGGCGGGGTGTTGATGCCTGCCGACCTTAAACGGGATCGTGCTCTGCTTGTGGCTGAAGCATTCGCTAGGGCCCTTGCAGACGATGGCGGCCAGTGGAGCCGCCGCGACCTGAGCCGGTCAGGTAGTGGCATCAAGGGAAAGCTTAAAGAGGTGGTTCCCGGCTGGAAAGCATCCCACCTTGACCGGTCAATTGATGCTGCCTTGCGCCTGGGCCTGGTGGAAGAGGTGCAGATTTTGTCAGGCCCGAAGTCCACCCCCAAGTTGGTTTTACAACCGGTGGCGGAGCCCGGCGCGTGAAGCGATACCCGTCAAATTTTAACGTGACGGATACCCGGCAGGAAAAAAGCATGTCAAGTATTAACATGCTGTTTTACCTGGGAATTATACGAAATCAAACCTGTCAAATTTTATGCCCGTCGAAAATAAAAACTGCCAAGTTTAACTATCTGAAATTACACAACTTCAAACCCGTCAATACCCGCCCCCCTAAAGGGGGGGGGGGAAAGCCTGCCGGGTATCGCCGGGCAGGGCTTTTTCCCATACCCCCCTTGGGGCCGCGCCACCTTACCGAGGTGGCCCGATGAACACCATTGTTGACCTGTATCAAGCCGACGGCTACCAGGCCAAGCGTGTGGCCAGCACAAGCGGCGGCGAGTATGCCGGACCCTGCCCGGCTTGTGGCGGCGAGGATCGCTTTCACCTTTGGCCGGAGACCGGCCGTTGGTGGTGTCGGCAATGTGAGAAGTCGGGCGATGCTATTCAATACCTCCGCGACTTTCGGGGCATGACCTTCCAATCTGCCAAAGACTACCTTGGCGTTGACCTGCCCGAGCGGCCCCGTGCTGCCCGACCCCAGACTCAGCCATGGACCCCGCCAGCCAGCACCACGCCCCGGGACCTGTGGGCGGGCAAGGCTGCGGCAATGGTCAAGTGGTGCGCGGACCAGCTTCATAGCGATGCGGGAGCGAAAGCAATTACCTATCTGACAGGCCGTGGTTTGGCCCGGGAGGCGATCAGGGCGGCGGGCCTAGGGTTGATATACCCGGCGATATGTGGCGGGCCCGTGAGGACTGGGGCCTTGAAGGTGAAGTCCACCTGGACGGGCCGCGCGGCGGCAAGCCCAGGCGCCTTTGGATTCCTGCGGGCCTGGTGATTCCTACCTTCGGCCCTGGTGGCGAGGTGGTGGCTATCAAGGTGCGCCGCTGGGAAGGTGAGCCCCGCTATTACCGTCTGCCCGGATCAAGTAGTCGTTGCCTTGTGACCGGCCAGGGCCGGGCGGCGATGGTGGTTGAAAGCGAGCTTGACGCCCTTTTGGTGGGCCAGGTTGCGGGCGATCTTGTCACCGCCGTTGCCCTGGGGAGCGCCCAGGCCCGGCCCGATGCCGAAACCCACGCCTTGCTTGGACAGGTCCCGGTTGTGTTCCTGAGCCTGGACGCCGACCCGGCGGGAGCCAAGGCGGCCTGGGGCTGGTGGCGCGAGACCTACCGGCAGGTCAAACGTTGGCCCGTGCCTGAAGGCAAGGACCCGACCGAGGCGCACCAGGCGGGCGTTGATCTGCGCTTGTGGGTTGAGGCAGGCGCCTTAAACCTTGACCTGGGACAGGCCCCCGCCGCAACACCGCCGGCCCAGCCCGCCGAGAACGTCCCCGACGCACTGGAAGACGTGGAGGCCGCCCCAAGGCGGGGCGTGGTTATCGAGTGGCCGGCCAATGCGGCCAAGGCCGAACCACCGCAACAAGACAACACGGTCCTTTGTCGGGACTGCCGAGACTTCGAACCCGGCACGGGCGACCCCGCCAACGCTCTGGGGCTATGCCAAGGCGAGCCTTGGGATAAGCACACGGGCCAGTGGCCGGGAGCCCGGCATACCTGCCCAAACTTCAAACTCACAGGAGATTTTAATGACCGCGACGAGAGACAACTTGCAAGTTAGCCCAGCCACCATTGAGACCCCGGCCCCCGCCCAGCCCGACGAGGCCAAATCGCCCCGCAAGCCAGCCGCCTCCCAAGCCCTGTTGCGGGTAGCCAAGATGCTCAAGAAGGCTGGTGCAGATTCAATTAAGCAGGGCCGAGTAGCGGAGAGCCTGGACTATTGTGAACGCGCGGTCTTGGCCGAGTTTCGGGCGGAGTTACTTGCCGAACTGCGGGTCATCAGCCTAACGCTCGTAGGCATCGAGGGGTCCCGATGAAGGGGTCTCATCCTGCCAAGGCAGGCCCGAAACAGGGCAGAGACAAGGGGGGCCGCTTCAAGCCGGGCCACTCCGGCAACCCCCGAGGGAGGGCCCCCGGCACCCGCAACGCGGCCACCATGGCGGCCCAGGCGCTCCTTGACGGCGAGGCCGAAGCCCTTACCCGGAAAGCGGTAGCGCTCGCCCTGAGTGGCGATACTTCGGCCTTGCAGTTGTGCATGGCGCGGCTGGTCCCCCCGCGCAAGGACAGCCCGGTCAACTTTGAGATGCCCCCTATCAATAATATAGCCGATGCCTGTACCGCCCATGTCGTAGTGGTGGAGCAAGTTGCCAGCGGGGGACTAACCCCGGATGAGGGCAAAACAATCTCCGCCTTAATCGATGGTTGTCGGAAATCACTGGAAACCGAGGAATTGGAGCGGCGAGTTGCCGCCCTGGAAAAGGACAGACAGAGATGAGCGGATTGCAGCGTAGGGTTGAACGCCTGGAAGGGATCGGCCAAAAGGGCGACGACTGCGGCCAAAGGGAAGCATTTTTGCTGGCCGAGGTCCATGATCTCTTGGTCGACAAGGACGGCGTGGGCGAGGAGGTGGGGCCCCAAGGTGCTGCCGCCGACACCCGCCCAGCCCGGGCGAACGGCGAAAGTGAAGACCCGTACATGATTAAGGATGCGGAGTTGCGGCGAGAGGTTCAGGAATATCTACTAGGTTTGGACCGACACGGGCGCTAGGGGTGGGTTGGCAGGGGCGCTGACCCATGTCCTGGGTGCGTTCGACCAGCAGGCCCAGATGGTGCGCCCTAGGGGTGGGGGCGGAAGTGCCTTAGCGCCCCTCCCCACGGGGTGGTGGCATCCAGGTATCAGCAAGGTGTTTGGCTTGAATTATCTGCTGGCGATTCATTTGCGCGGCCAATCTCTCCTTGAGCTTAATTGCCAATGCGCTTTTCTCGCCGCTTGCATTTTGGGCTGATAATTCGAGCCACATATAGGCTTTCACATAATTAAGCGGCACCCCACGGGCAGTGGCATACATGGTGCCCAAATTGTATTGTGCGTCAGCGTGTAGTTGGTTGGCTGCTTTTTGAAACCAATAGGCGGCTTGGTTGTAGTCTAAAAGGGTGCCCCATCCTCGGTAGTAAAGTATGCCCAAATTGTATTGAGCCCCTACGAGATCCTGATTGGCCGCCTTCTGCCACCAATATAGTGCTCGGCCATAATCCCGGGCCACACCCTGTCCGCGAGAGTACTTCCACCCTAAGTTGTATTGGGCGTTTGCAAGCCCTTGCTGGGCCGCCTTCTTGTACCATTCTGCCGCTCTTTTGTGGTCCAGAGGGACACCTTGACCAGTGCTATACATGGTCCCCATTGTGGCTTGGGCTATACCAAGCCCTTGCTCGGCAGCCTTCCGATACCAATATGCAGATAGTTTGTTGTTTCGAGGCACCCCCTGCCCGGTGCCATACATCATTCCCAGGATAGATTGGGCATAAACATTACCTGCTTCGGCGACTGGCCTTAGCTCCTGTATGGCAGTTGCATAGTCACCACGCTTCGCCGCCGCAACTCCTTCAAGAAATCCTGCATGGGCCGCTGGCCCGAGGCACAGGATAAATACCAACACAAACCAAGCAGTTTTGACCGTCATATGGGCCACTCCCCATGTCTATCTCGGGCGGCTATGCACCCTGCATCCCGCGTGGAGGCTCGCCCCTACCGAAGCGGAACATCCCTCACCTGCCTACCATATTGATCCATGTGTACCCCTGGCCCGTAGGCGTCTCGCTCAACCGGCCCCATGACCGGTGTCTGCGGGCCCGACTGGAATCCGGGTCGCGGCTGGTAGGTGAATGGCCTGCCCGCACCATCTGAGTTAACGCCTGGGCCATAGGCGTCGCGGCTGTAGGGGCCACCAACCCCGAGGGCGAGATACCATCCTCGGACTGCTGGGCGAACACCGGCGCCGCAAGTAGCAGTGCCAGAGCTATAGCCAACAACCAGCGCACAACACCCTCTCAGCCGGGGCAGGCTCAGCCAGGTTGCGCCGAATCAATGCTGAATGGTGTTAAGTCGTGGGGCGCGGCAACAAAAGCCCCACCATGTGGTATGTGGCTGGCGGCGGCTTAGTCCTCTGGCATCTCCAGAAGCGGCTCGTCGCTCTCCAGTTGATTGCCCGCCAGGGTTATCCCCTGCAAAATCAAGTCCAGTGTTTTGGGGTCTATCGGCTTGCTCTTGTCATCCATGGCCACCTCCACATTGATCTGTAATGAGTATAGCCCATGGCGGCGGCCGGAAGCGGAGGCCCCGGTTTTCGGCCGACCAAGCCTCGCCGCGCATGTTTCGCTTACATTTATTCTGGGTCGCCAGTCACTGCTGTCAACCCTAGAAAATTTAAACGGTCCACATGTAGGGAGAAGGCTTGCACATCCTACAGACAAAAACCCAGCTTTCAGCCTCATTAAAGGTGTAGCCGAGAATGTTAATCATGAAAACGAGCGATGCCCTTAATGGTGGTCGCGTAAGGTTGGTTTAGCTTTTATCGTTTGGGGCATGTATGAATTTACTTGTTTTTTCTCGTCTCCCTTATTGCGCTTCCGAGTTGTTAGCAACGATCGATCTTGGAAAGTGGCAATGAAGTGTTGAAACTTCATTCACTCTTTTCCTTTTCATTCTGCAAAACTTTGTAATTGACTCCCCCATCAAGCAGTGCCTGCTCCAATTTTTCCCAACCAATGAGATGCTTGACCATGATCGAAAGAATGCGGCCGTCCTTGCAGCGCACCTTCACCATGGGAGCCTTGCTCTGGGCTCCCAGTATCATGGGCGCGGCTAGGCCCAGGCTGAACATTATCATCATCCAGGACAGTTTGCGGAACCAGGCCGGTGGACGCCAGACGGCAGGGCTCATCTCGGCCATTTGATCAAAATGGTACTCCTTGGCCCCAAACAGATTCACCTTGCGTATGCCGTTTGGCAGAATTTGAAAGGATAACTTCTCGTACCAGGTAGAGATCACAAACATGGCTGAGGAAAGCAGGGCCACAAACCAACAGATCAGGGTGAGCACCGCCTTTCCGCCATCCATGCTCAAGGGGTGAGGGTCACCGGAGAAGTTGATGACAATGAACA
>JAHJRN010000074.1 GCA_018830865.1 Patescibacteria group bacterium
CTGGGGCGGATGCGCCAGTATTTGAAGGAGCAAATCAAGACTCAGCTCATCATTTATGAGGTGGAAATCGTCCAACACCATTATAAAAGCCTGATCGATTTGGTCTATCTCATTGATCAGGCTGGTGGCGATCACTGAATTGGGAGGCAAGGAAGCCGCTTTGGCGAGGGGGGCGGTCTTGTTGAGGGAATCTGGGAAAACGTCTTGCACTGCCGCAACGAGATAACTTAGGAATTGGCGCAAGTCATTGTCGGCCTCATCCAGAGACAGCCAGCAATTTGGGGCGTCGCAGGTCTCCAGCCAGTTACTCAAAAGAGTGCTCTTGCCGTAGCCTGCCGGTGCGCATACCAGGGTCAGGGGTAATTGGCGGCCTTGGTCCAATATCTCCAGTAAATGGTTGCGCTGAACCAAGTCTGCCGTACAAGGAGGCCGGTTTAATTTGGTTTGTATTCTTTGCACCTATTCGTCCATGGGGCGTGGCTGAGTGCTTTATTCCTTCTTCAATATTGCCAGTATAGCACCATACAAAATAATATAGACTATAATGGTATAGTCTTATTTGGTGTTTATGCACAGAAAGGCATTTTTGCATTTCATGGGCTAGTTGCCCGAGGTTCACCAATTTGCCCAATGCAATCAAATCAACCATGCTTCATTAAGCGACAGTCATATCCCAAAAACGCGGTCCCAGCGCAGAGGATCCTGCCCAGTTTTGACGAACACTCCGCTAAGTGAGAAGATTGCTCATCAGAGTTGTCCTGTTGGAGATCACCCCGAATTGATTTTGGCCAAGGGTATGGATTTTAGGAGCTTCCAGGCTCTGAACAAAAGTTAGGAGGGAGTGTACCAAAAGTAAATGGGTTCATGTCCATATTCACGTCAATTTATGGTAATGGCCGAGCCAGGGCAAGAAATTTGATTGTAGAATCATATGATTATGATCGACACCCAATTATTTCAACGTGAGGCGCCCACAAAATCATTAGGTTTTTCGGATTTCAATTAATGGAAGGCTTCACTTAATGGAAATGGGTGCTGTTCACTTTTGAATGTGTGAAGAATATCCTATAACCATTAACTAAATTTATTGCAGCCAATTTTTATGTATAAATATATTTGCTATGCGCTGTATATATGAAAATACATATCCGCATAGTATGACCGTAACTGTAAGTAGTTTTGTAAGTAGTTGTTTGGCAGAATACAAGGAATTACTGGTCATTGGCGGCATAGCCACAATATTTAAATTTATAGCAAACGCTTATAATCGCTAACAAAGTGCTTATATTACAGTTAATTAAAAACCACATTAATGGGACTTAAAATCCCCAGGGCCAAACGCCCGTGCGGGTTCGAGTCCCGCCCTAGGCACCAAAGATAATTATTTGTTTCGGCCTAACTTCTCCATATGCTGGATCAGCGGCGTCCCATATAGCCCATGACATTAAAGATAATGCGACGACCCCTATGTGACCACGATTAGCCGTATGCCATGACTCCACGGTTTAGTGATGTTCCGATGGGTTTTCCTAGCCCAATAAAAATATTGGGGATCGTCATCCCCTTGACTCTGAGCATAGCAATCCTATTTTGTCATGTAAATCGCGCGTTTTATACACGTCAACACCGACACTACATGGTAATGGTGGAAATAGGCTTGGCATGAGTGCCAGGTGCCCACCGGCGGACGCTATATGAAATGATTTCAGCATGAAATTATGCAAAACAGTTTCAGATGTTTGTAGAAGGTTGAGTTGCAAGAAATGTCCCCGTTGGCAGCCATTTAAAAAGGACGCCCAAAACAATTCAAGGACCGTTTGGCCCTAAATGTGAGGGTCCTAAAAGCTGTATACGAATCTCATGAACAAGCGGTCATTGCTACCGATGTGCTGGAACAGGTAATTATCGCCCCGCTGGAAAAAGAGAACCCCACCGGTGAGCGATACCCTGTCTGCGGGCTTGAAAGTGAGGCTCAGCCTCTGTGCGCCGCCGTGGCTGCCGTCCAGCCCGACGATGTAGCCGGTGAAACCGGCGGTCAGCTTTTCGTGCAGGAAGGTGCGTGAAAGCTTGAGGCCCAAGGCGAGGGTTTCGCGCCGGGGCATGTCCAACCTATCGCTATAGCCATCGCCTAAGCCGAAAAGGTGTCTATAGGCCGCCTCCAGGACCAAGGTGGTATTGGTAAATCCTGTGTAATCGACTCCGGCGACAAGATCCACCCTGGTTTTGCTTTCGCCCGGCAGCTGGTAGTACTTGAGGCCGTCGGTCAGCCAAGCGTCCATTTTGAA
>JAHJRN010000075.1 GCA_018830865.1 Patescibacteria group bacterium
CGTTCATCTTATTAGGTGGAATGGATGTCGTAGAATCTTCAAGTAAATTAATCAAAGCTAAACTTCCAAATGGACTTAGAAAAAAATAAGTTTGACATTTAGAAAAACAAATATTATTTTGTAGAGGAATTTTATATGAAACGCAATCAAATTAAAATAGTAAATAGTTTTTTGTGCACTCGCACAGAATATAAAACCCTGAGTTTACGTTTGGACTGCGTTTCTGATTCTCAGGGTTTTTCTTTTTTAAAAAATCAAATCGCAATCCGAATGAGTTTACTTTTGATTCTCAGATCCATAGGACAGACATTAGCACACTGCCTGGAGAGGAAATACAACCAATTATTTGAAAAGAGAAATGATGAGAACCCTCTTTTCCTTTGTGAAAGACGCGCCAACTTATTTCTTTAGTTGTTCTCAATGAGTATGGTTTAATGAATAGCCTGTCTGTGCTTAACAGTTGGCTCTGAGTTGTTCTCAAAGTAAGATATTGGAATATTTAAAATCAAATCGGGGACTGATGCAGTTAATTCAGTTGTGATTTGCTTTCAGATTTTCAAACCTAAAAAAATCAGTCCCCAAATATTAATGGCTGCGAGCGTATCATAAATACCCTTTCGTACCTTTTGACTCCCCCAAACCTCGTAGCCATATTCTATAGCCCCTTCTGATTTTCTATAGCCCCTCTATATCTCATTTTCTTGGAAAAACAGTATATCTATGACCCTTCCGGATTTTCTATGACCCCTCAAAAATCCAATTTTCCATAAAAATCATTAAATAAACCTATTTATTAACGCACTAAGTCGATTCTAAGCGACTATTATTCAAAAGGCATACATAACTACTACTTCGGAAACCGCATTTTTAAGCTAAAATTCAACTTTCCACTTTTTATAGTGCATTTTAACGCAAAAAACAGCGTTTTTATTTCGTTACTTCTTATCTTTTATTAAAATCTTTTAATAAGAATCGTTTACACGCAATATTCAATTCCCAGTCTGGGCTACTCAACTCGTTAGGAATAGTAAACTTATATCTTTTGCTTGTAATCTACGCTAAATAGCCCTATTTTGTACAAAATAACCATATAGGAGAATGTAATACAATGTTGTGTTTAAATTGCAATAAAGCAATTTCTTTAGAAAAAATAAATTATAGAAATATTAAATATTGTTCTAAAGAATGTAGAAAAGAAAGGGCAAGAAAACAATATGTTAAAGTGAATAAAAAGAATTCTTCGGGAACAGTTGGAGCAATAAATGAATTGAAAGTAGCAATTGATCTTTTTTCTAAAGGATATTCCGTTTTTAGAGCACTTTCTCCAAATTCTATATATGATTTAATAATATTAAAAAGTAATGAACTTACAAGAGTTGAAGTAACAACTGGACATAAATTTGTAAATGGGAAAATATCATATCCCCAAAAAGACAATTCCAAATTTGATCTCTTAGCTGTTGTAATTGATGATGGGGAAATAATCTATAACCCTTCAGCAAATTATAAAAATATAGGGAATGAAAAAGAAATTAGAAAATGTAATTTCTGCCAGAAAGAATTTGAAACAAGAAAAAATAGTCGGAAAATATTTTGTTCATTTAAATGTAAATATCGTCATTGGGATTTAATGATTCTTAATTTCAATCAAAAAAGTTCCCCAAATGGTCATATTTTATAGGGCAAAAATATCTGCCCTCTTTATTAAAAAATTTTACTTGACAAGTTTAATTAAATGTTGTAATTTAAACCCGAAAGAAAGATGAAACAAAACAAAGAGGAAGCCAAAATGAGAGAAGCTGAAATGGAACTTGAAATAAAAAAATTGAGAAAAGAACATTTTCAGTTGAATTACAAATGGGATAATTTAATTGAAAATCGCTTAGCTCAATCCGAGATAATGAAAAAAATAAAAACACTTCTGGCGGAACTCAACACGCCGGAAAAGAGGAAATAATTCTCACTGACAAAAATTAAAGGAGGTAAAAAATGAGATATAAAGACATTTCTTACAGCACGTTTGGTGTTGGAGAAAAAGAAAAATCAGCGGGAAGAGATACATTTTCCCGCAAAAATGGGCCCGGTGATGGGCTATCATCGGATATGAAGGTGTATTGCCGTTATTCTGTGACGGCATATAAGAATGATGAGACAGGCAAGATAGTTTACTTGCCTAACTTTGTTTCCGAAAGGAACAAAGAATATCGACCAATGTTTTTTACGGAGGTTGATTGTTTGGAAGCACTTTGTGTTTCCAGTGTTGAAATTAAAAAAGAAGAAAGTCCTTATTAATTTCAACGAGCTGAGCAACTCTCTAAACTGCTCATTTTTTAATCGAACTAGTGTAGAATTTGTTCTTTGAAATTTTGGCGGTTGCTTAAAACTCAAGAAGGAGTAAAAAAATGGAAAATTTATTAAGCGAGCTAATCGGTCTGGTGCGAGAAAGCACAGACAAAAAAGAAACACGCAGAAACGAGCTTATACGTATACTTGATTACGTACAAAATCTTTGTAATCTTAATCAGATGATATTATTTGACGAAAACATCGATGAAGGTTACGAATATTATCGTTTTTATTTTAATAAAGACGATGAAGACGTGTTTTGGAAAGTCAAAAAAGATAACTATACGGGTAACAATACAGACAATTCAAAAAAAATAAATGTTACAAAACGGATTTACTGTAAAATTGTTAATGTTCTTCCTG
This sequence comes from Patescibacteria group bacterium, assembly GCA_018830865.1. GTDB lineage: Bacteria > Patescibacteriota > Patescibacteriia > 2-12-FULL-60-25 > 2-12-FULL-60-25 > JAHJRN01. The sequence continues at coordinate 2,710 of JAHJRN010000075.1, forward strand.
GGATTCTCGAAAAAGAAATTAAAAAATTCGAGGACGAATCTGACGCAGCA
>JAHJRN010000026.1 GCA_018830865.1 Patescibacteria group bacterium
GAGTCATCTTTCTCCCTGTCATCCCGAGCGAGTCATCTTCCTCCCTGTCATCCCGAGCGAGTCATCTTTCCCCCTGTCATCCCGAGCGAGTCATCTTTCTCCCTGTCATCCCGAGCGAGTCATCTTTCCCCCTGTCATCCCGAGCGAGTCATCTTTCTCCCTGTCATCCCGAGCGAGTCCGACGAGCCGAGGGAACGCTTCAGAATCATGCATGAAGGGTTTCCTCCGCTCCCTCGTCGGACTCGGTCGGTCGGAATGACAGAACGGGATTAGACCTCCTCGGTCGAGGATGACAGGGGATGGTCGATCCAGCGCCTCATCCCGGACGTCAGCCCGGGGAGATGCAATCGTATGTATAGCCTTCAATGCTATGTTATACTTGTTTACACCTGAACATGGTTGACGAATGCGATATTTCGTATGAGGAACGTTAAGGTTTTTGGAAGTTTTGTATTGCTTTCTGTCGTCTTGAGTTTTGTTGCGGTCGGTTCTGTATCTGCCAGTTATCAACGAATCGCTCCTGGTGATGCCGTCACGTTAGGCGAATTCGTCTTCGATGACGACTTCGTCCCGACGACGACGCCATGCACGATCGGCATCAACGATCCCTCGGATGCGGTCGTCATCCCTTCGACGACGGCCATGACCGCGAACAACGACGGTTGGCATTATTACGAGTACGTCACCGCGGGCAACGCGACGTCCGGCATGTGGCCTTCCGTCATGATCTGCGGGAGCGTGGTGAACGGCGACCTCGTCAAGGTGGACAAAAGCTTCATCGTCGATCCGGCGGTCTTATCGACGAGTACGCTCAAGGCGGTGGTCGATGAAAGCTTGGAGACGGCGACGAGCAGTCTCGCTTCAGCGATCACGGCAGGGACGAATGCCGTGAACGCCAATACCGATGCCCAGATCGCGAGCGTCTCCTCCTCGCTTTCCGCCACGATCCAATCCGCTTCGTCGAGCCTGTTCGCGTCGCTTCCTGCCGCGATCTGGTCATTCAGCGGCCGCACGCTCACCTCCTTTGGGACGCTCGTGGCCGATACCGTGACGGCGGTCTGGAGCGCTAGCACGAGGACCCTCACGGGCTTCGGGACGCTCGTGGCCGATGTCTGGACAAACACGACCCGTACCCTGACCGGCGCCAATCTTGACTCCGGATCGTTGGCGACGTTGTCCGACGTGCAGACGGCGACGAGCAGTCTCGCTTCGGCGATCTCGGCAGGGACGAGCGCAGTGAACAGCAACACTGACACGCAGATCCTGAGCGCTTCCTCATCTCTTGCGACGCGGATCGACTCGGCGGTGAGCACGGGCTGGACGGTGACGCTGTCCGATTTTGGGCAGACGACGGTCAATACCGCGTATAAGGCGAAACTCCAAGTCCTCGATCATGGATCCATCCCGACGGACGCCGACGCCCTTCCGACGGTGGTCATCACCGATCCCGTCGGGACCGTCCAAGTACTGGCTGGCGTCATGACCAAGGACTCGGACGGGACGTACAGCTACAGCTACAGCATCGGCGGAAGCGCGATCGGCGGCGTCTGGGAGACGGTCGTGTCGGCCGTCATCGGCGGCGAAACCGTCAGGCTTGTCGATTACTGGTCCCTCTCCAGCTCACCGGCTGACGTTCAGATCATCGAAATCACGGACAAGGTCATCCCGACCATCACCGCCCATGTGAGGATCGACAACATGGGAACGTCGGACAGCGACTTCTACTATGCGTATTGCATCGTGAGCAGCGAAGACAACGTCTGCGGAGGAGGGGATGATGTCGATTCCGGATCGGATACCGCGTATATCGTCGCCGGAAGCTTCCTGGACCTGTTCTTGACCTTGGATGACGTCCCGACGGCGGGAACGTATTGGTTCAAGGTCAAGGCACGCGCGTTGTCTGAACCCAATTGGGCGTCCTCGACGGAGCAGTTCATCGCGGAGTCCGGGACGACTCCGCCGCCGCCTCCACCGGACGGTGGCGGGGGTGGAGGTGGTGGAGGCGGCACGACCGGTTCGGATACGAAAGTCGTTTTTTCCGGCTGGGCATATCCGAACAGCAAGGTCATCCTGCTCAAGGACGCACAGATCGCGGCAAGCGTGTTTGCCGATTCCAATACCGTGTTCAGTATCACGCTCCCTGGTCTTTCGGGTGGCAGTTATGTCTTCGGTCTCTATGCTGAAGATTCATCAGGAAGAAGGTCGGCTCTCGTGACGTATCCGATCACCATCCTGACCGGCACCACGGTGTCCAGGACCGGTATCTTCATCACGCCGACCATCGCGGTCGATAAGAGCGAAATGAAGTCCGGGGAGCCGCTCACGATTTTTGGGTACGCGGCGCCCGAAGCGGATATCACGATCATGACATATTCAGCATCCGAATACGTCGGCAAAACGCAGTCCGCCGCGAGGGGCGCGTACGAATATCAGCTCGATACCGCCCAAATGCCGCATGGGCAGTACTACACCAAGGCGAAGGCAACGAAATCCGGCGTGACGAGCCCGTTCAGTCAAGCCATTGGCTTTGTCGTGGGCACGGAAACGGTGGATATCGAACCGCCCGGCATCTGTCCGGGAAAAGCCGACCTGAACAGCGACTGCCGCGTGAACCTGGTGGATTTCTCCATCGCCGCCTATTGGTATAAGCGTCCCTTGAGCGACGCCTTCAAGTTCTTGGAAGCGACCAAATTGAGCGGCGACGGCAAAGTGGACCTGATCGATTTCTCGATCATGGCGTATTATTGGACCGGCTAGCGGCACGCACAGAAGATCATATGAACCGACTCCGTCACCATCGTTTTTCCGCCCTCGTCCTCGCGTGTCTCTTCGTGTGTATCGCCGCTCCCGTCAGCGCGGCGGAATTCTATTTCGATGCTCCCAGTCAGCTCGGCATCGGAGACGTGTTCGAAGCGGCGATTTTCCTGAACACGGAGGATATCAACGCCGTCGGGGGGACGGTCGTCTTCCCGAGCGACGTCCTGCAGCTGACGGACATCCGGGAAGCGAATTCGATCATCAATCTCTGGGTCGAGAAGCCGACGCTCGTATCCGACGGCCAGATCGCCTTTTCGGGAATCACCCCAGGGGGATACCACGGTTCGCGCGGGTTGCTGTTGACGTTCGTCTTCACCGCAAAACAAGAAGGAGAGGGCGCCATCGAGGTCAAGGACGCGCAGGTCCTGCTGAACGACGGGAAAGGAACCGAGACCGCGCTTTCCATCTTTCCGCATCGATTCACGGTTTCCGGCACCCCTGGCGTCTTGACGGTACCTCCTGTGATCGACGGGGACCGTCCCGAATCGTTCGCGCCGGATATCTCGCATGACCCTAATCTTTTCGGGAATCAGTGGTTCGTTGTTTTTGCCACGCAAGACAAGGGAAGCGGTATCGACTATTATGAAGTGAAGGAGGCGCGGCAGAAGATTTCGGGGATGTTCACGAAATGGACGACGGCGGAAAGCCCGTACGTCCTGCGGGATCGGGCATTGCGGAGCACCGTGTACGTGAAGGCGGTCGATAAGGCCGGCAACGTGCGCATCGAACGGATCGCTCCGCGGAACCCGCTTCACTGGTACGAAAACTACGAAATCTGGATCCTCATCGTCATGATTCTGTCCCTCATCGTCGCATCGAGCACCTTCGTATGGAGAAAACGCAACACAACGTAAGACGTGTATCGGTCGGCGGCGCGTTGCTTGGCGCGCTGTTCATCGTGTTCCCTGCGGTCGCGCAGGCGGCCACGATGTATTTCGCCCCTTCTTCCGGGACGTATGCGGTCGGCACGTCGTTCACGACGAGCATCTACGTCTCGAGCGCGGATCAGGCGATGAACGCGGCGTCCAGCATCGTGACGTTTCCTACGGACAAATTGGAAGTGGAATCGATTTCCAAAAGCGGATCCATCTTCAGCCTGTGGGTCCTGGAACCTGGTTTTTCCAATGCTGCCGGCACGATCAATCTCGAGGGTATCGTCTTGAACCCGGGTTTCACGGGCAAGGGCGGAAAGATCCTGACGATCAGATTCAGGGCCAAGGCCGCGGGCAATGCCCCCGTTTCCTTTTCGTCCGGTCTGGTCCTGGTGAATGACGGAAAAGGATCGAATATCCTGGCGGGGCTTGGAGGAGCCAACTTCACGATCAATCCGGTCAAACCCGGTGAGCCGGAGCCTGTCGTCACGCCGCCGAAAGAGCCGTCCGGCACGCCTGCAGGTCCTCAGATCCGTTCGTCGACGCATCCCGATCCGAACACGTGGTACGCACAGAACGTCGCGAAATTCGCGTGGGATGTGCCGAAAGACGTGATCGGCGCGCGCATATCGATCGACAAGGATCCGTCCTCGATCCCCACGGAAACGTTGACGACACCGATCGACTCGAAAGAACTCACGGTATTGGGTGACGGCGTCTGGTATTTCTCCGTCCGATTACGCAACGACAAGGGCTGGGGCGGCATCTCCCGTTTCAAGTTCCAGATCGACACGACTGGACCGTCTCTTCTGGAATTGAGCGAGGAACGGACGGATGCGACCGATCCGCGCGGGAGGTTCATCATCCGTGCAGAGGATGGGGCGTCCGGCATAGACCATTTCGAAGTCCGTATCGCGAACGAAAGTCCGCAGATCTGGAAAGATGATGAAAGCCATAGGTACGAAACGCCCGTGTTGGCGCCGGGGACGTATACGCTGATCGTCAAAGCGGTGGACAGGGCAGGTAATTCATTGGAGAAATCAGCGGAATTCACGATCCAGCCGTTGGAGGCACCGGTCATCACCGATTATCCGACGGATCTTCGGAGCGGAGAGATCCTTGCCGTCAAAGGAACGACGGCATATCCGGGCGCGGAGGTCGACATCTATCTCCGATACGAATCGGACGAGCCCAAACGTACGAGCGTGAGGAGCGGTGAGGACGGCCGGTTCACGTTCGTCGCCGAAGATAGGGTCACAAGCGGTATCTATACCCTCTGGGCCGTCGTCACGGACGATCGCGGCGCAAAGAGCGGACCGAGCGAGAAAGTCACCATCGCGGTAGAGCGGCCCGTCTTCTTGCGGTTCGGTACATGGGCGATAGGATTCCTCTCGATCTTCATTCCGCTTCTCGCGCTGATCCTTCTCCTTATCTACCTTGCGTGGCATTGGTGGCATAAGTTCGCGATTCTTCGCAGAAAGGTCAAGAAGGAAATCAACGAGGCGGAACAAGCGCTCCACAAGGCTTTCGATGCGTTGAAAGAAGCTATCGGCGAGCAGATCAGGATGTTGGATCTGGTCAAATCGAAACGTGAACTCACCAAGGAGGAGGAAAGGATCATCAAACAGCTCAAGAAGGATCTGGACCACGCAGAGCGCTACGTCAGGAAGGAAATCGAGGACGTGGAAAAGGAAGTGAGGGAATCGTGACATCGAAGCCGACGAGGCGGTCACGTTCGATTACGCGATGTCTGAAGCGTCGGACTATACGATGACATGCGCCTGCGGGACGGAACGTTGTCGCAAGACGGTCACGGGCAACGATTGGAAAATTCCAGATCTGCAGAAGCGGTACGCGGGATACTTCTCGGACTATATTCAGAGAAAAATCGACGCAAACGCATGAAACCTCTCACGTTCCGTCTCAAACAAGGACAATTCCTGAAGGAGGAGATCGAGGCGCGCACGAAGGGCGTCGAAGCCGGCGTTCTCCTGTCAGTCGTCGCGGGGTTGGAAGTCGCCGTATTGCGGATGGCCGGAGCGACGCCGGAACATCAGGAAATAAAGAGGTTCAAGGGGCCGCTCGAGGTCGTGTCCGCAACGGGAACGATATCGTCGGACGGCTGTCATATCCACATCTCGGTATCGGACGCGGACGGGAATGTCGTCGGCGGACATCTGAAGGACGGATGTGTCGTCGCCTTCACGGCCGAGGTCGTCATCGGTATCCTCGAAGGTACGACCTTCCGTCGGATCCCCGACGCGGAGACCGGATACGAAGAACTGACCGTTTCATGAACCTATGAACCAGACACAGCCGTTGGTCGGCGTGGGCGTCATGATCCTCAAGGGGGATACGGTCCTGCTCGCGAAACGGAGAGGGTCGCACGGAGAAGGGGAGTACGCGTTTCCGGGCGGACATCTCGAGCATCTCGAGTCCTTCGAGGCGTGTGCGCGACGTGAGACGACGGAGGAATGCGGCATCGAGATCGGGAACGTCCGGTTCCAAGTCGTCGCGAACATCGTCGGATACGCGCCGAAGCACTACGTCCACATCGGGCTCGTGGCGGATTGGGTCAGCGGCGAGCCGGAGGTCCTTGAACCGGAGAAATCGGAGTTCTGGAGATGGTATCCTCTTGACGCGCCCCCAGACCCCCTGTTCGAACCATATCGCATCGCCGTCCAGGCCTACCGCGACGGAATCTCATATTACGATACCGAACCGACGACATCACATGAGATACGACAAGCTCGTCCTGGACCTGATTCCGGACATCATCCGATTGAAAGGGGAGACACCCGTCACGCATATCGCGGACGAAGAGGAATACGGTCGACGGCTGAAGGAGAAACTTCGTGAGGAGGTCGAGGAATACATCAAGGATGACCGCTTGCGCGATTCGGCCTATTTCGCTAGACTTCGCGCCATCTCAAACCTATGAAACAACAGGTCTCCGCAGGGTCAATCATGGGACGTTCGGCCGTGAAGAAGCGCGTCGCGCTGCTCGTGGTGCTCCTCGTCGTGACGGCGTCCGTCGCCTACCCGGCGCCTGCCGACAAGGTCCTCGCGACGGTCGGCGATTGGGTCGGGCTGAAGATTCCGTCCATCGAGAAGCCGTTCGTGCTCGGTCTCGACCTCCAGGGGGGGACGCGACTCGAATATTCGGCGGACCTTTCCCGCGTCGACGAAAGCGAACAACGGAGCGCCATGGACGGCGTCCGCGACGTCATCGAACGCCGCGTGAACACCATCGGCGTATCCGAGCCGCTCGTCCAGATCGGACAGGCGGGGAAGGACTGGCGCGTGACCGTCGAGCTCGCGGGCATCCAGGACATCAGCGACGCCATCACGCTCATCGGCGAGACACCTATCCTCGAGTTCAAAGAGCAGAACACCGAGCCACAGCGACAGCTCACGGACGAGGAACGCGGCCAGATCGTCGAGGCGAACACCGCGGCCGACGCGAAGGCCGATGAGATGCTGAAGAAGGCACTCGATGACCCGGGTTCGTTCGAACAGCTCGTCGCAGAGACGACGGAGGACACGACGACCAAGGGGTCGAACGGCGATCTCGGGTTCATCAAGACCAATCCCGACTACCTCGAGATCTACGACGCGACGAAGCAGAAGGACGCCGGGACCGTCTATCCGAACGTCATCACGACGCCGCGCTGGAATATCATCGCGAGGGTCGAGGAAGTGAAGGATGCGGGGACGGAGATCTTCGCGCACCACATCCTCATTCGGTATGCCGGCGCCACGAATTCCACGTCGACACGGACGAAGGAAGATGCACGTGCGCTCATAGAGGATATCAAAGCCGGCGCCACGTCCGAGAACTTCATCGATACGGCCATGACGACCTCGGAAGAGCCGGGCGCGAACGAGACCGGCGGCGCGCTGGGCTGGTTCAGCATCGGCGACATGGTCAAGGCATTCGAGGATGCGGCATTCGCCCTGCCGGTCGACGGCATCTCGGACGTCGTCGAGACGCAATTCGGCTATCACCTCATCTACAAGAGCGGCGAGCGTTCGGTCAACGACGTCCGTGTCCGTGCCATCTTCATCAAGAAGACGATGGAGTCGGACATCGTCCCGCCGCAGGAGGATTGGAAGAACACCGAACTCACGGGCAAGAACCTGAAGCGCGCGTATCTCGACTTCGACCCGAACATGGGTGCCGCGCAGGTCGCGCTGACCTTCGATGACGAAGGCACCAAGATGTTCGCGGACATCACGCGGCGCAACGTCGGACAGCCGGTCGCCATCTTCCTCGACAACCAGCCGATTTCCGTCCCGACGGTCGAGTCCGAAATCACAGGCGGCCAGGCCGTCATCTCCGGCAACTTCACCATCGTGGAAGCCAAGCTCCTCGCCCAGCGCCTGAACGCCGGAGCCCTGCCGGTGCCCATCAACCTCATCGCTCAGCAGTCCGTCGGGCCGACGCTCGGACGCGATTCCGTCAACGCCTCGCTTATCGCCTCACTCTGGGGATTCGCGCTCGTCGCGCTCTTCATGCTCCTCCTGTACCGTCTGCCAGGTCTCCTCGCCATCCTGAACCTCGGGCTGTACGTGGTTGTCTCCCTCGCCATCTTCAAACTCGTACCTGTCACGTTGACGCTCGCGGGCATCGCCGGCTTCATCCTCTCCATCGGCATCGCGGTCGATGCGAATGTCCTCGTATTCGAGCGGTTCAAGGAGGAAATCAAGCTCGGCAAGTCCCTTCGCAACGCACTGGAAGAGGCCTTCAAGCGCGCGTGGACATCCATCCGCGACGGCAACATGACGACGCTCATCTCCTGCGCCGTGCTGTACTGGTTCTCGTCGTCCATCATCAAGGGGTTCGCGCTGACGCTTGCCATCGGTATCCTGCTCTCGATGTTCTCGGCCGTGGTCGCGACCCGCACGGTCCTTCGCTACGTCTCAGGGTTCGGATGGGCGCAGCGGAATCCATGGCTCTTCCCGGGCACGAGGAAGCCCATGCCGACCGGGACCGACTCATCTGACCGACCGACAACCGTATGAAAATCGTCGCGAACCGCATCGTCTATTACGTCTTTTCGGGCGTGCTCGTCGGAGGGTCCCTCGTGGCGCTCGCGATCTTCGGCCTGAAGCAAGGTATCGATTTTACGGGAGGCTCCATCCTGTCCGCGCGTTTCGATGCCCGTCCGACGCCCATCGAGGTAGAGCAAACGCTCGCACCACTCGATCTCGGCGGTATCGTGGTTCAGCCTGTCGGCGAGAAGGACATGAATATCCGGCTCAAGGAGCTTGACGAGCCGACACACCAGCAGGTCATGGAGACGCTTCGGTCGAGCTACGGCACGGTCACGGAGCTCCAGTTCAATTCCATCGGACCAGCCATCGGCAAGGAGCTCCGCCAGAAGTCCACGCTCGCGCTCATTATCGTGCTCCTCGCCATTCTTGCATACGTCGCGTGGTCGTTCCGCAAGGTCTCGATGCCCATCCAGTCTTGGAAATATGGGGCTATCACGCTGTTCTCGGCCTTCCATGACGTCATCGTACCGGTCGGTCTCTTCGCGATTCTCGGGAAATACGCGGGCGTGGAGATCGGGACGTCCTTCATCGCCGCCGTCCTGACCATCATGGGGTACTCCATCAACGACACCATCGTCGTGCTCGACCGTGTCCGCGAGAACCTGCAGCGGGGCGGGGGACTGTTCGAGGATATCGTGGAGCGGTCCGTCCAGCAGACCATGCTCCGTTCCCTCAACTCGTCCTTGACGACCATCCTCGCGATGGGCGCGGTCTATTTCTTCGGCGGCGCCTCCATCAAGGACTTCGCGCTCGCGCTCATCGTGGGCGTCGCTGTCGGGACCTATTCCTCCATCTTCATCATGTCGCCACTGCTCGTGACGTGGGACCGCTGGGACAAGAAGCGGAGGCGGTCGAATCAAGGAAAGAAGTGAACGGAAAGAGTGAAGACGAACCGAAGGACACGGTCGACCGTGTCCTTTTGAATATCCAGAAGACTCGTCGTTGCGAGGAGCGAGCCCGCGAGCGACGCGGCGATCTCACCGAAATCGATCGATCGGAGAATCAAGGTACAATTGCGGAGCCTGTCCCGAACGGATGTGAGGGATCGTCGGACTCCTCGCAACGACGATTCTCCGATATCCGTACCCTACCAACGACCGACGACCCCATGCTATAATCGACGCGCATGGACTCCGTCGGCATCTGGCTCGAACGTCTGATTTTCCTCGCGGGCAATTCCCCGTTCGAGGCGATGTGGTTCATTTTCTTCAGCGGAGGATGGATCGTCGTCCCCATCCTGGCATGGGTCATGGTCAAGACGATTTGGCTGTACAGCAAACAGACGGCGTACGACGCGAAGAAAGACTGGATCCTGCTCGCCATCGACGTCCCGCGCCTGCACGAACAGACACCACGAGCCGTAGAGAACATCTTCGCGCATCTCGCAGGCGCACATTCGCCGGCGTCTTGGACGGAGAAGTGGTTCGAAGGCAAGACGCAGGACACCATCAGCATGGAAATCGTCTCCATCGACGGTCACGTGCAGTTCCTCGTGCGCACGACACGCGGGTTCCGGGACCTGATCGAGGCGTCCATCTACGCCCAATACCCGGACGCGGAAATCGTGGAAGTCGAGGATTACACCCTTCGCGTACCCTCCTTGTATCCCGACCGCGAGTGGGAAATGTTCGGCACCGAGATGATCCCGGTCAAATCGGACGTTTTCCCGTTGCGAACCTATCCCGAATTCGAGGATAAGGTTTCCGGCGAGTTGAAAGACCCCATGGCGGTCATGCTCGAGAACCTTTCACGAATAGGGCCGGGCGAGCAGGTCTGGTTCCAGATCGTGATGACGCCCATCGAACAGAAGGAGTTTCAGGTCAAGGTGGAAACGTTCGTAAAGAAACTTACGGGTCAGAAGGTGGAGGTAAAGGAATCCTTGCTCGAAAAAGCCGTAAATCTTCCTATCAAGGGCATGGGACTCGTGCTCGAGACCTCCGGCATCCTCGGCACGCCATCGGTACCGCCGAAGAAGGAGATGCAGCCATTCAGCAAAATCTTGCAGATGTCCCCCGGCGAGCGTAAAGTACTCGAAGCGATCGAGGTCAAGGCGTCGAAGATCGTCTACACCTGCAAGATCCGGTTCCTCTACGTGGCGAAGAAGGGGGTGTTCAAGAAGCAGAAGACGGTGTCGCCGTTCGTCGGCGCCATCAAGCAGCTGAACACCAACGACCTGCAGTCGTTGAAGCCCGAGACGAAGCGCGTCGGGATGAATGCGACGCTTTGGTTCTTCAAGGAAAGCCGCAACAGAGAACGCAAGCGGCGATTCATGTCGGCGTATCGGTCCCGGTCGAACTGGGTCGGGATGCCGGGATACACCCTCAACATCGAGGAACTCGCGACGCTATGGCACTTCCCCATCTCGATGCAGTCGCGTCCTCCTCAGCTTAAGAAAACCGAATCGAAACGATCGGAGCCCCCCATCAACCTGCCGTTCGCCCCGTCGTGACGATGTCATCCGCACCTTGAACGTTCCTTTCTCCCTCACGGGCTATGCCCATTCCCTACAACCACGATCACGAAAACGAGATATCCCTCTTTGCGGCAGTGAATTTCCGGAACCAGTTCCGGCGTTTCGGAATCAAGACCGACGACCGGCGTCGGCACATGTATGTCTTAGGGAAGACCGGCGTCGGCAAGACGACCCTGCTCGAAAACCTGTTCATGTCCGACGTGCTCGCGGGCCACGGATGCTGCTACATCGACCCGCACGGCGACACGGCAGAAAAGCTCCTCGACTTCATCCCGTCGAATCGTATCAACGACGTCGTCTATTTCAACCCGGCGGACCTCGACTATCCTGTAGGGTTCAATATCCTCGAGACCGCGAGGGAGGAACAGAAGCATCTCGTGGCTTCGGGCCTCATGGGCGTCTTCAAGAAGATCTGGCCGGACGTGTGGAGCGCTCGCATGGAGTACATCCTCCTCAATTGCGTGCTGGCATTGCTCGATTACCCGGGCGCGACGCTCCTCGGCATCAACCGTCTGCTCGTCGACAAGGAGTACCGTTCGAAGGTCGTGGCCAAGATCAGGAATCCCATCGTCAAGACCTTTTGGCTCGCGGAATTCACGTCCTGGTCCGAGAAGTACGCGACCGAGGCCATCGCACCCGTGCAGAACAAGGTCGGGCAGTTCCTCTCGGCCTCCATCATCCGAAACATCGTCGCGCAGGTGAAATCCACCGTCAATCCACGCGAGATCATGGACGAGGGCAAGATTTTCATCGTCAACCTATCGAAAGGGAAAATCGGCGAGGACAACATGAAGCTCCTCGGCGGCATGATCGTGACGAAGATCCAACTCGCGGCCATGGAACGTGTGGACATCAGGAACGAGGATGACCGTCGCGATTTCTATCTGTTCGTCGACGAATTCCAGAATTTCGCGAATCAATCCTTCGCGTCCATCCTCTCCGAAGCGCGCAAGTACCGTTTGAATCTGACGGTCACGCACCAGTACATCAAGCAACTTGCGGAAGAAGAGGTCGCGGACGCCATCTTCGGCAACGTAGGGACCATCGCGTGCATGCGTATCGGTGGCGAGGACGCGGCGTTCCTTGAGACGGAATTCGCGCCGACATTCACCCCCGAGGACCTCGTGAACCTACCGAAGTACCAGATGTACCTCAAGCTCATGGTGGACGGCGTCTCGACCGCGCCATTCTCGGCGACAACGCTTCCTCCTATCTCGAACCGCACGGGGAGCGAGCCCAAAGTCATCGCGGTGTGTCGAGAGCGGTATGCTGAGCCGCGGGCGATGATGGAGGAGAAGATCCTGCGGTGGAGCGGCATGGAAGCGGTGGGTGCGCCGGCGGGACTGACGTATCCGGAGATCCTGACGACGGACGAGAAGGCGATGGCAGAGGAGGTGGGAAACCTGAAGCCGACGCCATCCATTGAGGAGGTCGCGGGGGATGCCGAGAAGATGGACGAGGAAACGGAGTATCTTCGCATCTCACCGGAGCGTCTCTCCGCTATATCAAAACCTCCACAGACGAAGAAAGAGAAACCGAAGTTCAGCCATACATGCACGCGGTGCGGGAAGACATGGGACATGCCCATCAAGCTCGACCCGACGAAGCCGATGTATTGCGCGGAATGTCTGCCGCTCGTGAAGGAGGAGCGAAAAGTGAAGAAGGCGGTCATGAAGGCGGTGACGAACGGGCCTATCGACGGCGACGAAGCCGTCGTCATAGAGGACACCGGACTGGCGAATGAACGTGCGCCGATGAAGCTCGGGGCCTTGGACGACCGTAAACCCAAGCCACCGACACCGTCGAATCGACCACGGATCATCGGTGAACGGAAACCGCTGCCGATTGAGACGTTCAGTGGGAGCATCAAAATCGTGACGTCGGCCGACACCGATAAGGAATTAAGCCTGATGGACGAGCTGAAACGCGTAAAAGGGAAGAATATCGAGACGGACAAGCGAAAACTTGGCGCCGCGGATCAGCCGCTCGTCGCGAAGGCGTCAGATGACGGCGACCCGATCGCCCCGAGGAGCACGACCGTCTTTCGGAAGACCGCCAGCTCCGTGAGGACCGCATCGGATATCGGGTCGGTGAAGTCGATGAAGCCCCTCAAGCCCGGCCACGGCGTGACGTTCGATTAGGAAACAAGCCATATCCGCCGGGATGTGGTATTATTTTTTTTAGTATGGCAGAACGTATTACCTACAAGACCCTCGACGGGGTCACTATCGTCGGGGATTGGGTCGTTGCGACGACGACCATCGGGGCCGTCATCCTGCTTCATATGATGCCCACGAACCGAAAATCCTGGTCGACGTTTCAGGCCACACTGTCGTCACGAGGAATCGCGTCGCTCGCCATCGACCTGCGCGGACACGGGGACAGCACGAGCGGTCCCGAAGATTCCCGCATCGATTTCAGGAATTTCGACGATGCCGAGCACCAGACGTACCTGTATGACGTGATCGGCGCGTTCGATTGGATCAGGCACCGCGGGTTCGAAACGACGCATATCGCCCTCTGCGGAGCCTCCATCGGCGCGAACATGGCCGTGCAGATGCTTCTTGAGGAACCGACGCTCGCCGGAGCGGCGCTCCTGTCGCCAGGTTCGTCGTATCACGGGACGGATGCGACCGCGGACGCGCCAAACCTTCTGCCGCATCAATCGCTGTGGGTCGCCGCGTCGGAAGGGGATGACCAGGATTCATTCGAAGCCGCCAAGAAAATCGCTGAACGCGCGGTCTCGGAACGAAAGGAACTTGTGGTCCTGAAGAACGCCGGACACGGGACGAACATGATGACGGCGGACGCCGGCATGATGGAACGTCTCGCGGACTGGCTCCGCGACGTGTTGCGATGATGCGACGACGTTTCTCGATTGCGCTGGCGATATGCATAGGGGCGCTGCTCCCGTCCTTCTGTTTTGCGACCGTTGGCCCGACCGAGATCGGCGGTGCGTTGACGTATGGGCGATCCGACGGGGAATTCGCGGCGGCCGTCGTGATGGATGCGACTTCGCACAAGATCCTGTACGCGTATCGTCCTGACGCGCCGCGATCTGCGGCATCCTTGACCAAGCTCATGGGCGCGCTCGTGTTTTTGGACCGTCGTCCAGCTTGGAACGCGGTCGTCGCAATCACGAAAGCGGACGAGGTTGGAGGGGGTCGCCTGCGCGTGGCGTACGGCTCGACGTTGACAACCCTTGATCTCCTGTATTCGAGCATCACGGCAAGCGCCAACAACGCGGCGACGGCGATGGCACGCGTGAGCGGACTCGGCATGAAGGGATTCATGCGCGCCATGAACACGAAAACCGCGTCGATGGGGCTCAAAGGGACCACATTCGTGGACGCGTCCGGCATGGATCCCGACAACATCACAACGGCGCACGACATGGCCCTCATCGCCCTCAAGGCCTATAACGCGGATCCCATCCGACGGAGTGCGACGACGGTCCAATATGGCTTCCGTATCCGTAACACGGGCCAGTCCAAAGTCATCAAAAACACGAATGACCTCCTGGTCGCGAAAGAATACGACGATCTGTACGTCACAGGCGGAAAAACCGGTTTTCTCTACGAATCCATGTACAACCTCGCTGTCCGGCTCCGACCTACGTCCGACCGGACCGCCGAGCGGCAGCTGATGGTCGTCGTCCTCGGTGCCCCGACGCGCACCTCATCGTTCAAGAGCGCGAACAGCCTTGCACAGTGGGCCTGGGCAGCGTACAAGTGGTGACGGACAGGAACCTGCTCCGTTATCATAAGATGTTTTCCTTCAAGAGACCTTCCGTGCTCGTCGGCATGTCCGGGGGCGTGGATTCGAGCGTCGCTGCCGCGCTCCTAAAACAGCGCGGTTTTCGAGTTGTCGGGGGATTCATCAGAAACTGGTCCGACAGCGAAGACCCGTGGACAGGGGAGTGCGCGTGGAAAAGTGAGCGTCGCGATGCGCTCCGTGTCGCTGCTTATCTCGACATCCCGCTCAAGACCTTCGATTTCGAGAAAGCGTACCGTAGTCGCGTCGTGGATGAGATGGTATCCGGATACGCCGCAGGACGTACGCCGAACCCGGACGTCCTCTGCAACGAGGTCATCAAATTCGGCCTGTTCGCGGATGCCGCACGCTCGCTCGGCTTTGGCCATGTCGCGACAGGGCATTACGCACGGATTCGTCGTGGGTGGGCTGGCCACGCACGACTCCTGCGCGGAACGGATCCTGAGAAGGACCAATCCTATTTCCTCTACCGTGTCCCGCAGGACGTCCTCCGTCGATGTCTCTTTCCCATCGGACATCTCATAAAGCAGGACGTGCGTGAACTCGCGTCGGACATGGGGTTGCCGGTCGCGTCGAAGCCGGACAGCCAAGGTATCTGCTTCATCGGCAAGCTCGACATGAGTGATTTTCTCAAGACGCGAATCGATATGGTCCCGGGTGATATCGTCGATTCCGACGGACACGTCATCGGCAGGCATGATGGGCTGGCGACCTACACCATCGGCCAGCGGCATGGGATGCGCCAGCCAGGAGGGCCCGCGTGGTATGTCGCATCAAAGGACATCGCGACGAATCGTCTCATCGTCGTCGACCGAGACGACCACCCGGCGTTGTTCTCGACCGAACTCGTCGTCGCGGATGTGCACTGGACACGGGGCCGCAAACCCACGATGCCGCTCCTCGGCATGGAGGTCCAGGTCCGATACCGCCAGAATCCCGTCAACGCCGAGATATCGGCCGGGCCGTCCGAAGGGACCGTCCGCGTCCGATTCGACCGACCGGTCAAAGCCGCGGCCCCGGGTCAATCCGCCGTCTTCTACCGTCGGGACGAGTGTATCGGCGGAGGAACGATCGATTGACGCGTTCGGTACGGTCGGGCTCGACAGCGACGGCCAAAAAGGGTAAACTGTCGCAAATGAAATCCAACCCCATCATCCGTCTCGAGTGGGTTTCGCTGGTCTATCTCGCGCTTTTCGTCATGGCCATCCTGTCGCCGCGCATCGTGTCGCAGAGGATGTTCGGCATCCACGAGGAGACGTTCGAAGAAGTGTTCATCTTCCTCTTCGGCATCGCAGGTCTCCTGACGTTCTCCATCTACCAGCGCGTCATGGAACGGAAGGAACAGGAACATGAGGCGACCGAGAACGAGCGCGAACGCATCAAACGGGAGCTTGTCGAGTCCTACCAGTATATCGGCTCGATGAACCGTCAGATGAACGTGCTCAAGGAGCTGGCGAACCAGACGTCCATCGAGATCGTGGAGAAGGATTCGATGTCCAAAGACATCATCGCGTCGCTCCTCGCGAATGCGGCTGCGAGCGTCGGTGCCCAAACCGCGTTCATCCGATATATCGATCTCGAACGGGGACGAACCGATCACGAACAACTCCACTCCATCGAGGGGGTCACGAACATGCGGGTCGCAAACAAGGACCTCCTACATGTACACGATTCCGGTGCAGGCCACGCCTACATCCGATCCGACTCGGGACAAGAGCTGCTGGTCGTACCGTCGGATCATCAGGACATGGACGTCAAGGCCTTCCTCCTTACCTACGTGGATGCATCGAAGTCCGACCAGGTCGACACGTCGCTCCTCAAAGTCTTCGCGAATCAGGCTGAACTCATCTATCATTCCCTCCGTAAGCAGAATGGCGAGCAGGTCGGAAAGGACATCCTCGAGGTCGTGCAGGAAGCTCAGCAGCAGTCGCTTGGGGACATCACTTGATTGCATCCCATCATCGAATCCGATAGCCTACACGCATGACCATCACTGATATTCGCGCGGCATTCCTGGCATTTTTCGAGGAAAAGGGCCATGCAGTCATCCCGTCAGCCTCCCTCATCCCGGAGAACGATCCGACGGTCCTCTTCACGACCGCGGGTATGCACCCGTTGGTTCCATATCTCGTCGGACAGCCACATCCCATGGGCTCACGGCTCGTGGATGCTCAAAAATGCCTGCGCACGGATGATATCGACGACGTCGGTGACAATCGTCACCTGACGTTCTTCGAGATGCTCGGCAATTGGTCCCTCGGCGACTACTTCAAGCGCGAAGCTATCGCCTGGTCGTTCGAATTCCTCATCGACCGGCTCGGCATCGATCCCCGACGTCTCTACATTACAGTGTTCGAAGGGGACAACAATGCGCCACGCGACGAGGAATCCATCGGTATCTGGCAGTCTCAGTTCGAGATGAAGGGACTTGCAGCCGAGATCGGCGTCGCGGGGACGGATATACCAGCGACAGGAGCGGATGGAGCCAGAATCTATGCGTATCCGAAAGGGCAGAACTGGTGGAATCCTGCTGGACAAACAGGCCCCTGCGGCCCCGATACGGAGATGTTCTACGACACGGAACGGCCGCACGACACGGCGTTCGGTCCTATATGCCATCCGAATTGCGACTGTGGGCGGTTCGTGGAGATTTGGAATGACGTGTTCATGGAGTATGAGAAGACGGCAGACGGCCGCTTCATCCCGCTCAGCCAAAAGAACGTGGATACGGGCATGGGACTTGAACGCATGGCCGCCGTGATGCAAGGAAAGGCGACTGTCTTCGATACCGAGGCGTTCACGGGCATCTTCAGCGTCATCGAAGAGTCCTCCGGTAAGCGGTATGGGGCAGACGAGGCCGCGGATCGTTCGTTCCGCATCATCGCGGACCATCTGCGCGCCGCCACGTTCATCGTAGGCGATCCACGTGGCATGGTTCCGTCCAACGTCGGTCAGGGGTATATCGTCCGGCGGCTCATCCGACGCGCGATCCGTGAAGGGCGCCGTCTCGGGATCGAGGGGCTGTTCGTGGCGTCGGTCGCGGCCGTCGTCATCGGTGAATACGGAGGCGAGTATGCGGAACTCGAAACGAACCGGACCAGGATTGTCGACGCGATGGCGGATGAAGAGACGAAATTCAGGAAGACGCTCGAGAAGGGATTGAAGCAGTTGGAGAAGATGATGCAGGATCGCGTCATCAGCGGCGCTGAGGCGTTCGACTTGTTCCAGACGTACGGATTCCCGCTCGAGCTGACGCAGGAACTCATCGGCGAACGCGGCGGGAACCTCGACGTCGAGGCGTTCCGTACGGAGTTCGCAAAGCATCAGGACCTGTCACGTTCCGCGTCGGCCGGTACCTTCAAAGGCGGGCTCGCGGATCATGGTACAGAAACGACGCGACTGCACACGGCGACGCATCTCCTGCACGCGGCACTGCGGAAGGTCCTTGGGGAACACGTCGCACAGAAAGGCTCCAACATCACACCGGAACGTCTGCGGTTCGATTTCGTGCACCCCACGAAACTGACACCCGAGGACCTCAAGGCCGTCGAGGACGCCGTCAACGACGTCATTCGAGCCGACGTCCCAATCGACCGCGAGGAGATGACGGTGGATGCCGCGAAAGAGAGCGGAGCCATCGGTCTCTTCGAGCAAAAATACGGCGACAAGGTGAGCGTGTACACGGTGGGAGACTTCTCCAAGGAGATCTGCGGAGGGCCTCACGTCACGAGAACCGGTGATCTCGGCATCTTCAAAATCATCAAAGAAGAGGCTGTCTCGGCAGGTGTCCGTCGCATCAAGGCGACCGTGACGGGCCGCGTTTGACGCACCGAATTTCGCGACGTATCGTCGATAACGTCGACATCGAAAGGAGGAGATGCCGTGAACCGAAGTCACACGCTTGTTTCGGGGATAATCTGTCTGGCATGTGGTTGTTCCATGTCGTTCCCGGAAAAATATGTCGCGGCACCTGCCGTGGTCGAAATAGGGGACGAGACCATACAGGTCGAGATTTCTGAGCGAAAGCCCAACCCTGGAATGGACACGCACCGTTCCGAGGTTCCGCTCGGAAGAGACCTTCATGCTGAAGCCTTCCGCATCTCACTACGGGCGAACACCCCCTTCCGTCTCGATTGCCGGACCTGGGGCAACATGATCGGGGTTCCCGACGAACAGGTACTCCCGGCGTCCGACGTCAGTATCCCTCCTCCCGTCGCGAACAGCGACACGCTCACGTACGACCCCATCGATTCTTCCATCAGTGTCATGACTTCAGTGGAGATGCTCGTACATCTTCAGAAGACCGACTGCCTTCCAAACGGTCCGGCTCCGTATCAGGTCAAGTGAAGTCTCCCTGTCTGCCGCCCCGACCTCCCGGGGCGGTCTTTTATTGACCATTTGAGGGCATCTTGGTACCCTTGCGACAATCGATATCCACTTCATGACTACACAACCCACGTCTTATGGCAGGTAAACCCAACGCCGCGAACAAAGATTTTGTCGTGGTTAAGGGCACAGTCGAAGAAAACCTGCCAAATACCACGTTTCGCGTCAAATTGGACAACGGACATGTCATTTTGTGCCATTTAGCAGGAAAATTGAGGATGTACCGTATCCGACTAACGCCCGGTGATGAGGTCCAGGTGGAAATCACCCCATACGATTTGACAAAAGGGCGCATCACCTATAGATTATAGCCCGCTTGACAACCCCCGCCTGTTCTTGATAGGCGGGTTCGTCATCTCAATTCTGTCCACATTACTTCGCGATTCTTATGAAGGTCCGAGCGTCCGTAAAGGTCATGTGTAGAGACTGCCAGGTCGTACGCCGAAAAGGACGCGTCGTTGTGATCTGCAAAAAGAATCCGAAGCATAAGCAACGCCAGGGCTAAGGCCTTCGCCATACCGCCCGGCTGAATTGTCCCACCTCAACCATCTATGGCACGCATCGCAGGAGTCACCCTCCCCTCAAACAAGCGACTGGACATCGCGTTGACGTATATTTACGGCATCGGCTCGGTGTCAGCCAAAAGCATCATCAAGGAAACCGGCATTGATGGTTCCATCCGCGTGAAGGACCTTACGGAAGAGCAGGCGAACAAAGTCCGTGAAACCGTGGAGAAGAAGCACCGCGTGGAAGGAGAACTCCGACGTGAGGTTTTGAGTCACATCAAGCGCCTCAAGGAGATCGGGTCCATCCGCGGATCTCGCCATATCAAGTCGCTTCCGGTTCGTGGCCAGCGCACCAAGACGAACTCGCGGACGGTCCGCGGCAATGTCCGTCGCACGATGAGTTCCGGAAAGCGTAAGCTCGCGAAGACGTAACGTAGACCATGGATCATATGGCAGACGAAACGACCACGATAGCCGCCGTCGAGGAAAAGGCCTCGGAGGGCGCCACTAAGAAAAAGACGCCGTCGAAGGCACGGGCGCGTAAGAAGATAAAAGTCGCGCGTCAGGTTTCGCATGGAAAAGCCTACGTCCAAGCGACCTACAACAACACGATCGTGACGCTCACGGACCTGAACGGCAATGTCCTCGGTTGGTCCAGCGCCGGGTCGTCCGGATTCAAGGGGCCGAAGAAGGCCACGCCATTCGCCGCGTCCATTGTCGTCAAGAACGCACTCGAAAAAATCGCAGATGTAGGACTCCGCGAGGTGAACTTGTTCGTGAGGGGCGTCGGACAGGGTCGCGAAGGTGCTATCCGCGCGTTCAACACGCATGGCGTCAATGTCATATCCATTAAGGATGTCACACCCATTCCGCATAACGGATGCCGTAAACCTCGTCCCCGACGCGTCTAACCTCCTATGAGAACACTCAAAGTCACCTGCAAGATGTGCCGCCGCGAGGGTGTTTCCCTGTGCGGTCGGGAGAAATGCGCCCTGAAACGTAGACCCTACGCCCCAGGCGTCCACGGTCCGACAGGCGGAAAGCGTCGTTTTCGTGTCACGGAATACGGTAATCAGCTCCGTGAGAAGCAGAAGGCAAAACGCCTATATGCCGTCAACGAGCGTCAGTTCTCGAACTACTTCAAAAAGGCCCTCCGTATGAAAGGGAACTCAGGAGAAAACCTGGTCCGTCTTCTCGAATTACGTCTCGACAACGCGGTGTTTCGTGCCGGTTTCGCGAAGAGCCGACCCGCCGCGCGTCAAGCCGTCTCCCATGCGCATATCTCGGTCAACGGCAAGAAAGTGAACATCGCCTCCTATCAGGTGAAGCCAGGTGACTTGATTGCCATCCGCGAGACGAAACGAACGAAGGGCGTGTGGAAGTCCCTCGAAGAGGACATCAAGACACGACAGGCTCCTTCGTGGCTCGCCACGAACGCGGCGACCATGGAGACGAAAGTCACGAGTGTCCCGGACGGCGAAGAGCTGAAGCAGCCTTTCGACCCCAAGCTGATCATCGAATTTTATTCGCGCTGACCTTAGCGCAACTTGCACGTTCGTATGGAGTCAATCCTTCTTCCCTCCAAAATCCGGTTCGCAGATGGCGAGCGGGCCCATGAGGGCATCCTCACAGTCGAACCCTGTACGCAGGGGTACGGCACGACAATCGGTAATGCGCTTCGCCGCGTGCTCTTGTCGTCTCTTCCCGGTGCGGCGGTAACCTCCGTGAAGATCAAGGGTATCGATCATGAATTCTCGACCATCCCACACGTGAAGGAGGATGTCCTCGAGATCATCTTGAATCTCAAGACCCTGCGGATGAAGCTCCATTCGGAGGAACCGGTCCGCCTCTCGCTCACCGCGAAAGGAGAACATAGCGTGACTGCCTCGGATTTCTCGAAGAACGCCGACGTCGAGATCGTAAACGGGGACCTGGTCATCGCGACAATGACGGACAAAGCCGCTACGCTCGAGATGGAAATCACCATCGGTCCCGGCCGTGGCTATCGTTCGACAGAAGAGCGTATCAAGGAAAAGCTCGAGCTGGGAAACATCGCCATCGACGCACTGTATAGCCCGGTGCTGAACGTATCGTATAAAGTCGAGGCGACCCGCGTCGGCGAGAAGACCGACTACGACAAACTCATCTTGGATATCCAGACCGATGGGAGCGTCACGCCGAAGGAAGCCTGCGAGACGGCCGTCACCATCTTGCTGGATCATTTCAATCTACTGAAGGAAATCGAGTATGAGACATCGACGTAAGGGCAAGGTCTTCGGGCGTGAGAAGGCGCCCCGGGAAGCGATGATGCGCAACCTCGCGCAGTCCGTCATCCTGTACGAGCATGTGAACACGACACTCGCCAAGGCGAAGGCCGTGCGTCCTCTCGTGGAGAAGCTCATCTCGACTGGCCGTACCAAGACCCTCGTGAACCGCCGTAAGCTCGCGCAGACGCTGACCATCGAGTCCGCGGTGAACAAGATCCTCGAAGAGCTTGGACCGCGCTATGCGACACGTCCCGGAGGCTACACACGTATCATCAAGCTCGGTCGACGCCTCAATGACGGTGCCGAGGTCGCACAGATCCAACTGGTGAAATAATCGTATGCCCTGGAACAAGAAAGCTGGAATGCCGAAGATCGTGCGCGAGACGCATGAGATAGACGCGACTGGAAAGGTCGTGGGTCGTCTTGCGACGCACATCGCAACGCTCCTTGTCGGTAAGCACCGCGCTACGCACGTGCCACACATCGATTCCGGCGCCATCGTGAAGGTTTCGAACGTGGATAAGATCGAGTTCACCGGACGGAAATGGGAACAGAAAGTCCATTACCGCAGCTCGAATCGTCCCAGTGGCATCACGGCGACAAAGATGTCGGTCCTGCGCGAGAAGAATCCAGGTGAGATCCTGCGGCACGCGGTCAAGTACATGCTGCCGAAGAACCGCACACAGGCCGACCGTCTCAAGCGCCTTATCATCGTGAAATAGCTATGGCTACGACCAAAAAACAGGCCCAGAGCAAAACCGAAGTGACCACCTCGGAGACCGAGAAGAAGAAGATGCCGGCTAAAACCGAAAAGAAGCCCGTCGCAAAAAAAATCGTCAAGAAGACGGAGAAAAAGGCCGTCGAAAAAGCGGACCAGGAAGTGGTCGTCGAATCGGCGGAGATCGCCGCGGCTGAGGCCGTGAAGTCCGGATCGTTCATCCCGGCCCTCGGACGCCGCAAGACAAGCATCGCACGCGTACGCCTCATCAAGAATGGCAAAGGTCTCGTCACCGTCAACGGCAAGAAAATGGAGACGTACTTCACGACCTATGAGCTGCGTGAGGATGTCCTGGCGCCGCTCAAGGCGGTCGGACAGGCTGACACCGTGGACGTGAGCGCCAAGGTGACGGGTGGAGGAATCCGTGGACAGGCCCAAGCTATCCGCCTCGGCATCTCCCGCGCCCTCATTGTGCTCAATCCGACGTTCCGCACGGTCCTGAAGAAGCTCGGCTACATGACCCGCGACCCGCGCAAACGCCAACGTAAGATGTTCGGCAAGAAGAGCGCGCGACGTTCCCCGCAGTGGAGTAAACGCTAAACAGACAATCGAACTCCCTGGCGTACGCCAGGGAGTTTTGTATGGTTCCATTTGGGACAGAGTATACGGAAGATGCTGGCGATATACACGTTTTTTCGCTATCCTGTCGGCATGCCATACGGCGCACGCATCGCGAAAAATGCTCTCCTACTGACCTTGGCGACGGCAGGGCAGAAGGTCGTCGCGTTCGTGGCGTTCACGATTGTCGCGCGGCTCATCGGACGGGAGATGACGGGGACGTACTTCTACGCCATATCCATCACGTCCATCTTCGTGACGTTCATGGATCTCGGCATGACGCCGGTCGTCATCCGTGCGTTGGCAGGGAATCGGGACGACGGGATGCGGCTGTTTTCCGCGGCTGTTCGAGCTAAGATATTCCTCGCGCCGCTCGCCATCCTCGCCGCGCTGCTGTATGCGCTCGCGTTCGGTGCGGACCGCGTGACCATCGCGACCGTAGCGGTGGCGTGCCTCGTCATGACGGCAGACACGATCCACCTCCTCCTATACGGGACGCTGCGCGGCAAGCAGAACCTCCGGCCGGAATCCATCGGCATGTTTGTGGGTCAAATCCTGACGGCGACCGCGTCCGTCGGAGCCGCCTGGTATGGTTTCGGGCCGGTCGGTCTCGCAGTCGCGCTCCTCGTTGGAAGCGTCTGGAACGTCGTGTGGAGCGCTTATCGGTCACGAAGCTTCGGTGTACGTCTGCTCGTGCCGCATCGCAAGGATTTCCGTCGGTTGGCGTTCGAAGCCCTGCCGTTCGGCATCGCCGGCATCGCGGTCAAGGTCTACTCGTACGTGGACAGTCTCTTTTTGCACATCTTCCACGGTGCGTCGAGTGTCGGAATCTACGCCGTTGCCTACAAGTTGACGTACGCGCTTCAATTCCTGCCCTTGACGTTCGTCGCCGCGTTATATCCGGCACTGGCGTCGGCATACGCCAAGAAAGAGAAGACCGACCTCCGCAACACGTTCCTCGGCTCGTTGCGCCTCATGGCCGCCATCGGGTTCCCGCTCTCGGCGGGACTCTCCGCGCTGTCGCCAAAGATCATCCCGTTGCTGTACGGCCAGGACTTCCTCGGGACCGTCCCGGTGTTCTCGATCTTGCCGTGGGTCCTCCTGCCCATCTTCCTCGATTTCCCGATAGGAGCCCTTCTGAACGCAACGCATCGC
This sequence comes from Patescibacteria group bacterium, assembly GCA_018830865.1. Taxonomy (GTDB): domain Bacteria; phylum Patescibacteriota; class Patescibacteriia; order 2-12-FULL-60-25; family 2-12-FULL-60-25; genus JAHJRN01. The sequence goes on from JAHJRN010000026.1 coordinate 24,645, forward strand.
GCACATCTCAAGACCACGGCCATGGTGCTGACGATGGTCCTCAACGTCACGCTGAACGCGACGCTCGTGCCGACGTACGGGCCGGTCGGCGCTGCGTGGGCGGGCGTCGTCAGCTTCTGGTGCCTCTACGGCATCGGCGCATGGTTCACGCGTGACATGGTCGGCGGAGTAAGGAAGTATCTTTGGCTCACGGCACGTGGTCTCATCGCCGCCGGCGTCTCCTGGTACGCCTGGGCCGTCATCGGAGCGCCCATGCACCTCTTCGCGGCAACGGTGTTTGGAGGGTCCGTAGCCGTCGTCATGGGGTTCGCGGTCAGGTTCGTGACGGTTGACGATGTTGCCCGTTTCGTCCGAAGATGGCGTATGAGCCCAAGTAAGGTCGAATCGCCCCATGAATGAAGACACCATCACGCTCATGACCCTTGATTACCCGCCGGAAATCGGCGGTGTTTCGAGGTATTTGAGCGCGTTGGTCAAGGCTTCCAAAGGAGCCATCCGTGTCATCGTGCCGGAGGGGCATCGTCTCGACGGACCCGGAACGGTCGAGACGCGGAAGCTGTTCCGGCTCATATGGCCACATTGGTGGCCCATGGTCGGCGTCTGCCGGAAGGAAAAAAAACGACGCCATATCATGCTCGTCAGCCATGTATTCCCGGTCGGGACCGCCGCGTGGATTTCGAGGATGCTAGGCGGCCCGGAGTATATCGTCATCTATCACGGACTCGACGTACGTCTCGCGCGTGGACGATGGAAGCGGTGGCTCCTGCGGCGTGTCTCACGGTGCGCATGGTCCTGCATCGCGAACAGCGAATCGACGAAGCTTGACCTAGTGGCGATCGTCCCGGGATTGCGCGTGACCGTCCTCACGCCCGGTGTCGAAGACGTGACATATCCGACACGCGAGGCCGCTCGACGTTCGCTCGGAATCGGACATAACGAGAAGGTCGTCGTGACGGTCTCCCGCCTCATCCCACGGAAAGGCGTCGACTTCTCCATCAGCGCCATGGCAGACATCCAGCAGGAAATCGAAGTCCAATACGTCATCATCGGCGACGGATCGTATCGGGAACATCTCCAGTCGCTCGCGGAAACGAGCCGTGCACGCATCAGGTGGATTCCGCATGCCGACGACGATCATGTGCGGATGTGGCTTGCGGCATCCGATGTTTTCCTCCTGCCGACGCGCGACGAAGGAATCGACGTCGAGGGATTCGGTATCGTCTATCTCGAAGCGGCCCTCGCGGGCATCCCGGCCATCGCGGGAAGGAGCGGCGGCGCGGTCGAGGCCGTCAGACACGAACGCACCGGGCTTCTCGTACATCCGGAACAGCTCGATGAGATTGTCGAGGCGCTCACGCTGCTGCTCACGGACGAATCATTGCGCCACCGCTTGGGTGAGGCCGCGAAACGACGCGCGAAATCGGACTTCCGCTGGAATGACCGCTGGTCCGTCCTGTCACGCGCGTGCGGCGTGGATACATGATCATGGAAAGCACACCGGACATCGCCGTCGTCATCCCGTGCCATGAGCATGCGACCGAACTCGTGAAGACCCTCGCGGCCCTTTCGGCGCAATCGCTCATGCCGAGGGAGGTGGTCGTGGTCGATGATGGGTCCACCGACCGTCCGGAGGACGTGGTCGCCATGTTCCGCGACCGTCTGCCCATCACGACGATCCGATTCGACGTGAACCGCGGCGCTCCGGCGGCACGCAACGCGGGCGCGGACGCGACCGAAGCGCCTTTTCTCCTGTTCTTGGACGCGGACGCGGAGCTCGTCCCTGACGCGCTTCAGACTTTTCATGACGCGCTCGACCAGCATCCTGAAGCGTCGTTCGCGTACGCGGATTTCCTGTGGGGCGCGAAACGCTTCCGTGGACGTCCGTTCGACCGAAAAGCCTTGGAGCGACGCAACTACATCCACACGACGTCATTGCTACGGCGGGAGGCCTTTCCGGGCTTCGATGAGACCCTCCGGAAATTCCAGGACTGGGACCTGTGGCTCACCATGGCGGAACGCGGCACGGTCGGGGTCTGGATCGACAGGGACCTCTTCCGCATCGAACCGCGTACGCAGGGGATGAGCCGATGGATGCCGCGCATCGCGCACGTCATCCCATGGCAGAAGCTGGGATTCGTGCCGAAGGAAATCTCGAACTACCGAGAAGCGGAGGATATCGTCCGGAAGAAACATGGGATATGATCGCCATCTCTCAAAGGAATGTCATCCTGAGTCCGACGAAGGAGCTCCAGAATATTCGGAAGGTTCTTCGCTCCGCTCAGAATGACATGTTTCGATATGTGACGAAAACGACGGTATGAACGACCTCCGCATCGTCATCGTGTCATGGAACGTCGAGAAGCTTCTCGGCCGGTGTCTCCTGTCGTTGCCGGAGGCGTGCGAAAGGCTTTCCTGGGACGTGGTCGTGGTCGACAACGCCTCGTCGGACCGAAGCGTCGAGACCGCGAAACTTGTCGGCGGAGAACTTGGTTTGCCGCTGCGCATCATTTCGAATGCGGACAACCGCGGCTTCGCGAAAGCCTGCAACCAAGGTATCGCAGGCCACGACAGCCGATACGTCCTTCTCCTGAATCCCGATACCGTCTGTCCTCCGGATTCGTTGAGGGCACTCGTCTCCGCGGCGGACGTACGACCTGCAGCCGGCATCATCGGACCGAAACTTCTCGACAAGGACGGTCATGTCCACGCGGGCGTACGGAGGCTCCCGACGGTCTGGAACCAGCTCGGCGTCCTCCTGAAACTCCACCGCATCTTTCCGTGGCTTCCTACGTTTCGGCGCTATTTCGCTCGGGACATGGACATGAATGCCGCACAGGACGTGGATCAGGTGGAGGGGTCGTGCTTCCTGATGCGCCGAGAGTTCGTCGATGCGCTCGGTGGCCTCGATGAACGGTACTTCCTCTGGTTCGAGGAGGTCGATGCCTGCAAGACCGCGCACATGGCCGGATGGAAGGTCTCTTCTGTCCCTTCCGTCGCCATCACGCACCTCGGCGGACAATCCTTCGGCCAACGCCTGACGCTTGAACGTCAACGTGATTTCAACGCTTCCATGCTTGCGTATTTCAAAAAATGGCATCCGGGTTGGCGCTCGACCCTTCTCCGCATCGCCCAAGGTCCCTCCCTGGCGCTCGCGTGGACCGTCGACGTCTGCCGACGTCCGCTCTGGGCCTGGTTGCCGTGGATGGCGGCGATCCTTGCCGTCGAGCTCACGTCCGTCGCGACCGTATTCTGGCCCGTCCCACGCGCCGTCGCGACCGTTATCGCCGGTCTCATCATGCTGTCCGTCGCGTTGCGACGACCGTCCATCGGGCTCGCAGTGCTTCTGCTCGAACTCGCCATCGGCTCGAAAGGAGCGCTCCTCAAGATCCCGAACGGCTGGGACGTCGACGGGGGAACGTCCCTCCGCATCATCCTCGTCGCGTCGTTCCTTGTCGGATGGATGTTGAACGCGACGGCATACTGGTCACGCCGTCGTCAGCGCCTTTCGGCGACGCTCCGCCGGGAACTCACCGGCCGCTGGCCCTGGATCGTGCTGTGCGTCTTGACGGTGTGGGCGGCTCTCCGTGGCCTCTGGCTCCAGAACGACGCCGTCGTAGCTGACGCGAACGCGTGGGGATATCTCATCCTGCTCATCCCGATCATCGATATCGCCTCGCGCGACAGCGAACGTCTGCTCCGGCATGCGGGAAACGCTTTCGTGGCAGCGCTCCTCTGGCTCCCGGCCAAGACGCTCGCGCTCCTCTACGTCTGGTCGCACGGCATCGCGTCACTATCGAAGCCGCTGTATCTCTGGGTCCGACGGAGCGGCATCGCCGAAGTGACGCTAGTGACCGGAAATCTGTTCCGCGTGTTCATTCAGTCCCAAATCTACGCCATCGGCGGTCTCCTCGCGTCCGCCGCACACCTCGTCGACGGGACGAGAGACCGGACGCGAGCGCTCGCTTTCCTTATCGCGATCGGCTCGTCCGTCTCGCTTCTCATCGGCCTGTCTCGCAGCATGTGGATCGGCCTGTTCGCCGGATGCATCATGCTTGCGGTCTCCGCATGGTTCGGACGCGACACGCTCCGTCGGCTCGGGAAATTTCTCGTATTTGGAGTCGCAGCCATGGTCTGCGGATTCGCGTTCATCGGCGCCGTTGTCGCGTTCCCGTATCCGCATGTGGACGTCGGGTCTCTCACCACGCTCTTCTCGTCGCGTAGCGGCGTGACGGACGCGGCCGCGGAAAGCCGCTGGAACCTGTTGCCTGTGCTCGGCGACAAGATCATGGAGGCGCCCCTGCTCGGTTCCGGGTTCGGCGCCACGGTCATGTACGCCTCGAAGGATCCGCGCATCCTCGCGAAGGATCCCGCCGGCATGTACACGACCTACGCCTTCGAATGGGGTTGGCTCGACCATTGGATCAAATTCGGCATCCTCGGCATCCCGGTGATGCTCTGGCTCCTGCTCTCTATCATCCAACGTGTGTGGAGCACGGATGGGGACAGATGGCTGCGCGCAGGCTTTATCTCCTCTCTCGTCGCGCTCGGAGTCCTGCATGTCTTCACGCCCTACCTCAACCACCCGCTCGGGTTCGGGTTCCTCCTCGCTGCGGAGGGATGGATCACGGCGAAACGTACGTCGCCCCGCTCATCGGCTTCTTCCCCTCCGGCTGGACCGTGACGAGCTCGAGAGCCGTTCCGCTGCCGCAGGACATGAACGGTTTCCGGTCCCGGACGAACATCTCTCCGGGCTGTTTCGTCGTATCGGGCTCCGCCACGCGGGCCGCGAGGATTTTGAGGCGCTTGCCGTCGACCATGGTCCAGGTGCCGGGCCACGGGTCGTAGGCGCGGACGAGGCGTTCGATCTCCTCCGAGGTCTTCGTCCAATCGATGTTCCCGTCATCGCGCGTCAGCGTCCTGCATTCCGTCGCCTTCGCGTGGTCCTGTTCGACCGGATGGATCGACCCGGCGAGGTAGCCGTCAAGGACATCTGGAAGCATCGCGCCACCGAGAGATGCGAGACGGTCATGGAGCGACCCGGCCGTGTCCGACGGCAGGATGGGCTCTTCCCGTGTCGCCAAGAGCGGACCGTGGTCGAGTTCCGCGTCGATGTTCATGACCGTGACGCCCGAAATCGCGTCGCCGGCCGCGATGGCCGCTTGGATGGGAGACGCGCCCCGCCAGCGAGGCAGGAGCGACCCATGGACGTTCACGATACCCTTCGTCGGGAGGTCGAGGAACCATTGCGGCAAAATCTTACCGTATGAAACGACCACGAACGCGTCAGGACGAGGGTCGAACAGCGTCTGGAATGTCGCATCGTCTTTCAGATCCTTCACCTTTTCCGGCTGGAAGACCGGGATGTCGCGTGCGACCGCCAGCGTCTTGACCGGAGGCGGCGTGACGACGGCATGCCGACCGACCGGGCGGTCCGGCTGGGTCACGACACCGATGACGTCAAAACGCCCATCGTCGATCAGGGCGTTCAGGGAGGGGACCGCGAACTCGGACGTGCCGAGGAACAGGATGTGCTTCATGCTCATCGTCCACCGATCATCGCTTTCAGGTTCTCTTCGCCCTTGGTGATCTCCACGGCCTTGTCGATAAAAAGGATGCCGTCGAGATGATCCACCTCATGTTGGAACACGACGGCATCCGAATCCTTCACGTCGAATGTCTCGCGCCGGCCATGACGGTTGAGGGCGGTCACCGTCACGCGCTTCGCCCGTTCGACCGTGCCCCAGACCCTCGGCACGCTCAAGCAGCCCTCCTCTCCTTCGATGGTCGCCTCGAACATTTTCTCGATGACCGGATTGACGAGGGGATAAACGCCGGATTTCAGGTTCACGATGATGACACGCTCGTTGCGGCCGACCTGCGGCGCCGCGAGGCCCACGCCGTCCGCGGCCCACATGCTCTCGATCATCACGTCCAAAAACGCCTGGAAATCCGGCGTTCCGATGAGAGAGGGATCCACCTCGACGGAGCGCTCGCGGAGCGAAGCCGTCGGGAGGCTAATGATAGGAAGCGAAGACATAGCCGACAGGGAAACTTACATGAAAAAGGCGATCGGGTCAAGGTCGATGATAGCCCGTCGGGCAACGGGTTCCAAGGCCGCGCGGACGGCCGCTTCCTCCATCTTCTTGGGTGGGATCGCATGGATGACGAAGCGGGGCGTGCGGGAACTCGGACGGAAGGGGATGGGCGAGGGGCCACGAACGGTCCACGCGTCGCCGAACGCGATCGTCAGCTCCTCGACGAGTTCCATCGCGACGTCGGACGAACCATCGACGATCAACTTCACGAGCATCCTCGCGGGCGGATAACCGAACGTCGCGCGCTCGGCCATCTCGTCGTGCCAGGTCTTCGTGACGCCGTCCGTATCGCACCACGACTGCGCGGCGAGCAGGAGATCGTCATCGCCCTGGACGATGAGATCCGCGTCCGCGTTGACGATATCAGAAGCGCACCGACGCCACGCGATGACGAGACGTTCGCGACGACGCACGTCCTCGGTGACGCCTCCCATGAGCCCGAGATCCGTGATGACGACGAGTGCACCACTTTCCACGATCCCCGCGTTCCAGGTCGATAGGTCGACGACGCGGACGCCATCGCCGAAGCGCGAGGAGACCTGCACGGCGAGCCTGTCGCGACCGACGCGACCCTTCGCGAGATTCGTGCTCTGACAGGAGGGGCATGTCAACGCGACGTCCTCGATGTTCCCGCATCGGTTACAGCGCCCGCGTCCTCCGATGCGTGAGAGCGGAAAGCTGCACGCGACGCAGGACGCGGTCCAACGGCAATCCGCGCACGTGATGCGCGAACGGTCGCCGTGGATGGGATGGACGATCGTCACGGGACGATGGTCCGCGACAGCTTCGTCGATGGCCATGACCGCCTGGATGGAAAGCCCTTCGACCTCCGACGTCGCCCGTCCAGCGAAAGGCGCATAGGAAATCCTCGCGTCGATATTCGATGCGGCCCCGTCGAACCCGAGCCTGGGTGTCGTGCCGATGCGGATGACATGGAGCGACGGGCGGACAGTCCGTGCGGCGTCGACGATCCATCTCGCGTCGAGGCGCGGAGCGAGTTCATCGGACTTGAAGTCGTCGTTTTCAGGTTCCTCGACGATGACCGTGTCCACGAGGATGGAGAGCCACGCGCCGATGCGCGTCGCGACAAGTACGCCGTCCGTCGATGCAAGAAACCCATTCCATGCGCGCCATGCAGAGCCAGCCGCAAGGTCGGCGTGGAGCACGGGGCACGACAAAGACGCAGCGAGACGTTCCGCGCGCGAACGCCATGGACAGAGCACGAGAACACGCCCTCTTCCCCCGCGCGCCCGTCGGACAACGCTGCTGATGCGGTCCGTCGTCATCTCCATATCCTCCGCGAGAAGAGGCGGTTGTGTGGACTTGTGCCCGATGATCAGGGGCTGAAGCCGCTTCGGGACCGTCCGAAGCCACGAGTGAAGGACCGTCGGTCTCGAGACGAACGTCCGCGACGCCGATCGATCCAGCAAGGCGACGATGCCGTCGCCGAAACGACGAAAAGGGGCGACGTTCCCTACATCCACGGACTTCTCGGCAAACGGGCTCGACGCGGACGTCGCGACGACGAGTGCAGGGGTGTCACGCTTCCGGAACGGGACGTGGACGAGGTCGCCGACACGGATATCCACGCCGTCATCGACATGGTAATCGAACCCCTCGACGCCGAACGGCGTCCGGAGCGCTGGGACGACGGTGACGTACATCAGGAGATGTCGTAACGGGCCGTGAGGTATCCGACGCCGAAGGGCGCCTCATAGCTCAAGAGTTTCGGGGTGACGCTCATGTTCTCAAGGCTCCCGAGCAGGGTCATGATGGGACGGTAGCCGCACTGGGCGCTCTCCTCCGTCACGGATGCGTCGAGGGCGAGGAGAGGCTTCGGATCGTTCTTGGCGATGGCATCCTGCACGGCGCGGTCGAAGGCCGGCCCCTGTTCGGAGGGGCCGGCTGGGGATTCAGGGCCGAGCTTATGCGACAAATCAGCGCTCGCGATGACGGCCACGCGATCTTCCTCGGCATGTAGGACGCGCTTCAGCTGTCGCCCGAAATCATAGTGCTCTTTCCCGCCGAGCATCGAGGGCGAGACCGGGATGAGTTTCCACGCCGTCAGATGCGTCGTCAGGAGCAGGAGCGGGACCGCAAAACCGTAGTCGATGTCCTCGCTCGACGTAAGCGTGAACGGCACGCCCTCCACGCGGAGCTTGCGCTGGAGCCTGTCGATGGAGAGGTAATCGCTCTTCGCCTCGACGGTCGTGGAGAAATCGCCGAACGCCTTAAGGCTGCCGACGTACTTGCTCGCGAGGTTGATGCTGAACGCGTCAGGATAGCGGACGCCGTGCGGCGAGATGATGCAGAGCACGTCCGGTTTAGCGAGATACAGCGCCTGTTCGATCTCCTGGACGGAGGCGAGGGTCTTCGCGAGCTTCTCGCGGTGTTCCTTGCCGATGGTCGGCAGGAGCAGGGGCGAATGCGGGACGATGGCGGCGAAGACGATCATAGGGTTTCGGCTGCGAGTTCGGCGTGGAGGGGTTGGGGCTCGAACGACGCTCCCATCGCGTGGAGGCCGAGGACGCCGTCGCGGACCGTGACCACGTTCATCCATTTCCACCCGACGGATTCGAAAATCTCGCCGCTCGGAATCGGACGCAACGCACCTGATTCGACGACGTACACGGTCGGAGACGATGCGACCTTCACCAACTCGCCGTCATGCAGGAGGTAGGCGCTTGTGGTCGCATAGGTCGCCAATTCCGGGTTCGTCACGATCCGGATGCGACGTCCCACGAAATACAGTTTGAGGTAGATGGCGTCGACGAGCGGGGAGCGGATGCCATCCTCGACATACCAGACGCCGGCCGCGTCAGCGGTCTTCATGAGCACACCCTGCGGAAACGTCGTGTCCACCGTGATCTTGGGACCGTCGGGATAGGCGATGAGGTCCGCGGCCTCGACCTCCTCGACCTCCTCGGCGTTGAAACCGAACTTGCGGAACGCCTCCATGTTCGCGATATGGCGCCGGTTCGCCGTCGTGAGGAGATAGATGCGGCCGGACGGGTCACGTAGGAGCGCATAGGGGGCGAACTTGATGGTCGGTCCTTCTGGATAGGACGTCAGCTCGCTGTCCGTCACGACGACCGCCTTCGTCACGTCCGTGCGCGAGGCCGCGACCGTCGCGGAGGCGAATGGGCGCTTTTCGCCGTATCGGATGAGATAGTAGGTCCCGCTCGGTTCGCCGCGTGCGACCGTGCCGTCCGGATAGGCGACCGTGAACCACCGCTTCCAGATGCGCCACAACGTGAGGTTCCCATGGAGATGCGGCGTATAGCTGTAGAGCATCGCCGTGGCATTGTTGACCGGCGTGACCGCGAGGCCGTCGATGATGACGGTCTTTCCGGCGCCCTGACCGCCGATGGTGAGACCGTTCGTCAGGAGCTGCATGAGGTACTTCTCACGGTGCTGTTTAGCGGCCCATTCGATCTGATTCGCGAATCCCTTGAAATCCTGGATAGACGGATCGTCCTTGGAACAGGAATCGCAGACGCCATATCCGGCCGCCCAGTCCAGCCGCCCTTGCGAAGGCGCCGGGTCCTCGACGAGCGACTGCTCCTTCTGGATGAGGGCGATGAGGTATTTCGGGTTGACGCGGTAGGACCGTGAGACGCGCCAGATGATTTCCGCGGCGGTCTTGGGGACGCCGTCGATATCCACGGTCCGGAGATCCGCAAGCGTTCCCTTGGACCGGAGGAAATTGACCAGCCGGTCATACGGCATGGCTTCCGCATCGAGGATATCGCCATCCGTGAGGATGAAGTTCGGGTCGAACCCCGGATCGAGGTCGAGTGCGGCGGCGGACCGCGTCGAAACGCCGAAAAACACCATGGACACGACAACGCATGCCAAGAGGAAGGTCAGGGGTTTCTGCATGGAAAAAGAGTATCATGTTCTCATCTATCCTTCGAGACCGTGCTAGGATAGTCCCTATGGGAAGCCGCACGCGCGCGATGCTCCTGTTTACCAGCGTCACCCTCCTGCTTGGGGCGGGGTTTTTCGCGTTATCCGTCTCTGGCGGCGGCGTGTTCCTGAGCCCGGATGAGACGGCCGTGGCGGTCGCGGCCCGTTTTCTCGGGGAGCACGGCACGTTCCGTATCGCGGAGCCGCTCGTGTCGGACCATAGCTGGCTCCACCCGCGTAGCTTCGTCTCCACGGGCGATGCCATGGTCCCGGTCGGATTTCTCGGCATGCCGTTCCTCATGGCCGGCATCTGGAAACTCTTCGGCGACGCGGGTTTCGTCCTGTTCACGCCCCTCCTGGCGCTTTCGACCGTCATCCCTCTCTGGTTCGCGACGACACGATGGGGAAGGACCGGCCAGGCCGCGACTCTCGTCGGCTGGCTCACGTTCCCGACGGTCATGCTGTATGCGAATCGGGGATTGTTCCCGAACCTGCCCGTACTCTGCCTTGCCATCTGGGCGTCATGGCTCATCTCGAGACGGGGGACCGCTTCCCTTGTCGTCGCCGGGTCCTTGACGGGTCTCGCCATTCTGATCCGACCGACGGAAATCGTCTGGGTCGGCGTTTGGGTCGGGATGGCGTATCTCGTGTCGCACCCGCCGAAGACATGGACGCTCCGGAGATGCGTCCGCGACTTCATTGTCGTGTCGGCGCCGTTCGTCGCGATTGCCGCCATTGGCGCATGCCTCGCGTGGATGACCTACGGGTCGCCGCTCGCCATCGGATACCAGCTTCGTGATCCGTCGACCGGACCGGCAATCGCGACCGCGGCGACGCAGGTCTCCTGGTTCGAGTCGTGGGCGTTCGGATTCCATCCCCGCAACGTCTGGTTCAACGCGACCTCCTATCTCCTGACGTATCTCTTCCCCTGGGCCGTCCTCGCGCTGGTCGCCACGGTCCTCGCCTGGAAGGATGCGGTCGAGCGGCGCTGGCTCTACGTCGCCGCGTGGACGGTCGGCGTGCTGTGCCTCATCTACGGCCAAGGCATCTATCAGGACCATGTGAAGGCGGATGCGGTCACGCTCGGCAACTCGTTCCTCCGGTATCTCCTGCCGGTCGCCGCCATCGGCGCGCTTGCGCTGGGCCGCGTCGCCGCATGGATCGAACGGACGGTCCCGCGCGCCGGGTTCACGCTCGCCATCCTCGTCGTGACCCTCACCGCCTCGCTCGGCATCTGGACCGCGACCGTCCGCGACGACGAGGGGCTTACGCAGGACCGCATCGAGCTGCTGCGCTACGCCTCCATCCGCGACGACGCGGTCAGCGTCCTTGATCCCTCGACTATCGTCCTGTCGGACCGGAGCGACAAGATCTTTTTCCCGGCCTTCCGTGTCGCCTCACCTTTGCCTCCACGGGAGCGGATCGCCGAGCTCGTCGACACCGTCCCGGGGGTCGCCGTGTTCATCCGCACGCTGGATGAGCAGACGCACGCGTCATGGGTCGCGGACGGGTTCGAACTGGTTCCGCTCATCGACGCCGGGAACGAGACGCTCTATCGGGTCACGACGTTCTGAACTATGGATGTCCCACGACCCCTCACTGTCCCGTTCCTCGCGTTGCCGTGGATTGTTGCGGTCTGCATCATCGTCTGGGTCGTCGTGAACCGCGTCCCGCCGTCCGGCATCTTCACGGCATCGTCCACGATGGACGGCCAGAGCGCGTTCATCAATCCGTTCCTGCCCTCGGAACGCGTCACCGTGCCCGGACCGCAGGCGGACGGATGGACAGGTCAACGCATCACGGGCGACCCGACGTACATGACGACACGTGTGCCCGGTCCGTATGAACGCGTGGACGTGGAGGTCGAGTTCCGTCCGCTGCATCAGCCGCTCCTCGAATTCGGCATCGTCCGGGATGCCGCCGGCCTGGACCTCGACCTCGCCCCCATGTACGCCGAGACGCTCATGTCGTCCGTCTGGAAACCGATCGAGGGCGGGTTCGCGCGTGCCGGCGCCGATGCCCGGACCATCGCCTCCGGCGACACGCGGATTCTCGCGACCTGGGACGCGACGACGAGCATGCCGCTCATGGACGACCCGGCAGGCGAACCGATCGAGACGAAGGTCTCGCTCCGCGGGAGCCACGATTTCTATCTCGTTCCGGCGGACGGGAACATCGACATCACGTTCGGTATCCAGGACGTCAACCGCAACGAAGGAAGCACGACCGTGGCGTTCCGTGTCTTCCGCGACGATGTGGAGCTGAAACGCGACGCCGCGCAAACGAACGCGAGCAAGGAGACGGCGATGGGAAAAGTGACGGAGCATCGCATCCGGCTCGACGGCGTGGGGCGGGGCGTCATCCGCGTCGCATTCCAGGCGACCGATGACGTGTTCATCCGTCGGATCAGCACGACGAGCCGTCGTTGGGTGGTGGGTCCGCGTCTCGTTTTCGGCGACGTAGTCGGATATGCGACGACGACGACACCCGGCATCGCCTGGACGACCTCGCGCCATCTCGTCGCCGAGACGTTCCATCGGGAAGGGGAGCAGGAGGTCACGCTGGGGGATCTCCGCGTTCATGTCGAGCAAGCACATGAAAGCTACCGTCTGGACCGTATCGATACTGTGACCGATCCCGTGCGCCTCCTCGCGCCCGCCGGAGATATCAGGTTCGTCGGCGACGGATGGTTCGCCCTGAGGGAAGATGCGTTCTTCGAACCGAAACCGAAGCGCTTCACGGACGCCACGGATCCGGCACGCGAGGGGATCGTCGCCGTGGCGACACCGTTCGAACGTCCGACGGACCTCGGCGACGGATGGTATCGCGCGACGTTCCGGTACGATATCGACCCCTCGATGGACCGCCTCCGGTTCGTGCTCTCGGCGCCGGGCATCGCGTCCCGCATGGGCGCCGTGGACATCCGGCACATCACCGTGGCATACCGACGTCCCGCCCTCTCGTTCGAACGGTGGTGGATGATTCTCCGCCAAGAAGTCATCAACGCTTGGCGACGCCTCTGATATGCCGATATCCGCTTTCCTGCGACGATTCCTCTTTCATGTCACGGCCGCGGCAGACGTCTTGGCGATCCTGCTCCTCCTAGCCGAATTCTTCGTCCCCGGATCCATCCTGCCCTTCATCGATGTCGTGGACCTGCTGCTCCCGCTCATCTTCCTGAACGTCGTGACGGCGTTCCTGGTGCCACGTATTCGACCTCCCGTATCCTAACGCGTCGTCCTCGAGCGGTGCGAAGGACTTTCCAATCAAAAGGTCCTTCGGTCGTGCCTCCCTCTAGGACGACAGGTCTTTAAGATGACAGAAGTGGGGATATATGATGAACTAGCCCCAATATGCGGATTCTGGTCACAGGCGGCGCCGGATTCATCGGCACGAATTTCGTCTTCCATACGCTCCGCGCCCACCCGCGCGACGAGGTGACGGTATTGGATGCGTTGACCTACGCCGGCAACCTCGAGAACCTCAAGCCCCTCGAAGGCCATCCGCGATTCACGTTCGCAAAAGGCGACGTCTGCGACCGCGGGGTCGTCGAGACGCTCATCCGAGGCTCAGACGCGGTCGTCCACTTTGCTGCCGAGTCGCACGTGGACCGCTCCATCGCCGACGCGTCCGCGTTCGTACGCACCAACATCCTCGGCACGCAGACGCTCCTCGACGCCTGCCGGAGGAACGCGAACGTGCGGTTCCATCACGTCTCGACCGATGAGGTCTTCGGGTCGCTCGGTCCGAAAGGCCTGTTCAACGAATCGTCGCCGTACGATCCACGGAGCCCCTACAGCGCCTCCAAGGCCGCGGCCGACCATCTCGTCCGTGCCGCGTGGCATACGCACCGCCTGCCCGTCACCATCTCCAACACATCAAACAACTACGGCCCGTTCTGCTTCCCGGAGAAACTCATCCCGCTGTTCATCACGAACCTGCTCGAGGGCAAGAAGGTCCCGCTCTACGGCGACGGCATGAACATTCGCGACTGGATCCACGTCGAGGACCACTGTCGCGGCATCGACCTCGCGCTACGCCACGGGACACTTGGAGAGACCTACTGCTTCGGCGGACGCAACGAACGGACCAATGCGGAACTCACCGAGATCATCCTGTTCGAGATGGGCTTCGGCAAAGAGATGATCCTGCCCGTGACGGACCGTCCAGGCCATGACCGCCGATACGCCATCGACAGCGCCAAGGCCGAACGGACGCTCGGCTGGCATCCGGAGGTCCCGTTCATCGTCGGCATCCGGAAGACCATCGCGTGGTACGTCGCGAACCGTCCGTGGTGGGAACGTATCAAGAGCGGCGCGTACCGCGAGTACTACGAGAAGCAGTACGGGGCAGGCGGCGTGACTCGTCCTCAAGATCCTCGAACATGAAAGCCCTCGTGACAGCGGGTGGTCGCGCGACGCGGATGCGTCCCATCACCCACACCACCAACAAGCACCTCATCCCGCTCGCGAACAAGCCGATGCTTGCGCATGCCGTCGGCAAGATCGTCGACGCCGGCATCCGCGACATCGTGGTGAACGTGAATCCGGGCGAGACCGATATCCAAAAGGTCATCGGCGACGGCTCGGCGTGGGACGCGCGCATCACGTACGTGGAGCAGGTCGGCGGACCGCGGGGCCTCGCGCACATCGTCCGCAACGCGCGGCCGTACCTCGGCGAGGAACCGTTCCTCTTTTTCCTCGGGGACAACATCATCCTCGGTTCCATCCGCGAATTCGTCCACGCGTTCGAGGAACAGCACCTCGACTGCATGCTCGCGCTCGCCCGCGTGAAGGATCCCCAACGCTTCGGCGTCCCTGTCATCGAAGGTGACCGCATCGTCCGCGTCGTCGAGAAGCCGGAAACACCACCGAGCGACTTCGCGGTCACGGGCATCTACGTCTATTCGCCGCGCATCTTCGACGCGGTCACGGCCATCACCCCTTCGGCGCGCGGGGAATACGAGATTTCTGACGCACATACGTGGCTTATCGACAATGGCGCGAAGGTCGGTTGGCGAGAAATTACGGGCTGGTGGAAGGACACGGGAAAGCCGGAGGACCTGCTCGAAGGCAACGCGCTCATCCTGAACGAACTCCTGCCGGAGGACATGATCATCGAAGGAGCGGTGCATCCGGAGGCACGCATCCAGGGTCGCGTCGCCATCGGGAAGGGGACGACTATCGGTCCCGGATGCCTTATCCGTGGCCCCGTGACCATCGGCGCCGGAAGCACCGTCACGGACGCGTTCATCGGACCGCACACCTCCATCGGCGACGGCGCGACGATCGCGCAGACCGAAATCGAGCACTCCATCGTCCTCGACCGAGCGACGGTACGTTGCGGATGCCGCATCGTGGACGCCATCATCGGCAAGGACGCGAGCGTCACGCCCGCAGACGAGACGCTCCCCAAGGGACACCGCCTCATCATCGGCGACAATTCCGTCGTGGAGCTTTAGAATGTCGTCCTAGAGGGAGAGGTACGACAGAAGGACCTTCACATCGAAGGTCCTTCGCTTCGCTCAAGGACGACAGTATGATTATTCGATCGTCATTCTCCACAATCCTGTCTGCCCGTCCTTCTCGCCGCACACGAGCAGGTCCGTGTCGACGAGTGTGATGTCGCTGACCGAGGTGAACGTCGCGAACAGCGTCCGGATACGGCCGTCGCGGCCGTCAAGATTCAACATGGACGTTTCCGAGCCGTTCGCGAACGCGAGGTCACGACCATCCGCGTGCCACACGGCATCGACGACCTCTCGGCTTTCCCGCATGAGCAGTTCCGCGTCTTTTCCTTCATCCCAGCGCCAGATTTCCCCGTCGGATACGAGAAGATACGACGTCGATCCTTTTTCCGTGAACGACCGCAGCGCATCGCCCGTGGCGCGCACGATATCCGGCGTGTCGTTCTCCAAGCCGACGCTCAACCATGACGACCCGTCGCGCAGGATGAGACGGCCGTCCGTCAGCGTCACGATGGTCCAATCGCCGGAAGGCAGGATGAATCCGTGCATGGGATCCCCGTTCCGGAACAGCACGAGCGCGTTCGTGGTCGTCGCGGTTCGGAGCGTGAGATCCTCGAACGTGTCCACGACACGGAACGCGAACGGCTCGCGGACGATGCTTCCGTCGCCCGCATCGATGGACACCAGGCTCGTCCCATCGTTCCCCTCGAGGACCGACCCGTTCCATCGGTAGATCGCGGACGGCAAAGCGATCGGACCGAGGCCCGTACGCACGTTGACGAGCCACGCGAAGCGTACTCCCTCCGATGACGTCTCGATGATGAACGCGCGTGAATCCAAGGACCACGTCACGCGCGGATGCGCGGAGAAGCCCTGATTCAGGTTGAACGTCCCGACCGCGGACAGGTCAGATGAACGGACGTCGATGCGCGTCGAGGAAGTGCCGTCCACAACGACCATCACGAGATTCCGCCCGTTCGGCGACGGCTCAATCGCGAGGATGACGCCGTCCTCGACCTTCAGGAGATTACCGTCCTTCCAGAGCCGTACGTCGTTGGCGAAGGTCACGCGCTCGGGCAGGACATCCAGACGTTTCTCCCACGGACGATAGCCCTCGAGTTCATATCGGATCTGATAGGTGCCGGGTGAGACGTTCTGGATGGTCCGCGGCGTCACATACCCGGAATCCTTCCCGTTCAGGAGGATACGGGCACCGACCGGGCTCGTGTCGAAGATGACGGTGCCGTTCCGTTCGATTTTCTCCTTGAGCGGGTTCCAGCGGTAGCCGGCGGTATAGAACACCACAACCGGCGCGCATGCCACGAACATGATGATGAAAATCCACGGCAGGATGCGCCGATGGAACGGGGGTGTGTACATGCACGCAAGGATAACGCGGTAGGAGGTGGATTGACAATGTATTTCCCCTTGACTTCGGCCTTTTCCCCCGATACCCTCATCCCAGTATGGAGTCCTTCCAGGGTCCTGTCCGGACCACGAGGTTCTGGCTTGCCGTGACGGTTATCGTCGCCATTGTGTCGTTCGGCATCGGGAACCGCGTTGCGC
>JAHJRN010000076.1 GCA_018830865.1 Patescibacteria group bacterium
AATCGGCGCAAAGACGAAAACACAAGTTGCATCGCGTGGTTCTCCAGCCATTGTCTGGGCTCATTGTCCTTGGGCGCTTATGTTTTGTCAACCAGCCCTGTTTGATGATCAGTAAAGTTAAGGCCTTGGCTTGATTCTGTTTTTTTTGAAATCCAGCCTTGCGGGAACCTGCAAGGATGTTTATATTTTCCGCTGATGGCAAGGGTGGAGCAAAAGGCATGACCCAAGCAAGGCTGTTCAGCATAGCGGAGATTAGCCAAGTGGCCAGCGCCATGGAGGTGGCCGAGGAGGCGGTTAGCGATCATTTCCACATTTCGGACACCGCCTGGATGCGCTATCCATATGAACTCCGCACTTTGGCCGAGCTTAGTCCGGACGAGATAAACGGCCGGGCTTTGGCCCAGGTGTTGCGCTTGCGCAAGCCACCCCGGCCGGGCCGCCTGCGTGCCCAGGATTTTTTCCGCATCTGCCTGCAAGACCATAACCTTTTGGGGCTAATCCAGAGGGAAGGCGTGCGGGAGCTTATGCTGCCGCTATTAACGTATGTTCTGGCCCACGAGTTGGTGCATGTGGTGCGTTTTTACCGATTCCATCACCTGTTTGAAGCGGAGCCCCATGAGCGGGCTCAAGAAGAAGCCACGGTGCACGGCATAACGGGCCAAGCCCTCAACAGGGTGCGCTTGCCGCATCTGGACAGGGTGCTTACATTCTACGAGGAGCACGGCGAAGACAGTTTCGCCACGGCAACTTGTTAGCGCATTGGGAGGAAACTAATTATGCCCATTTACGAGTATGAATGCGCGAAATGCAGCGGGACCCATGAGGCCATTCAAAAATTCTCGGACCCGCCGCTCAAAAAATGTCCCCATTGCGGCGGCAAGCTGAGCAAAATCATGAGCATGAACGCCTTTCATCTAAAGGGCGACGGCTGGTACGTGACCGACTATAAGGGCAAGAATTCCTCCACCGCCAAGAGCGATGAGTCGAGCTCGGCCGAACCCAAGACTGAAAAGGCAGAGAAAAAAGAAACTAAGAAGAAGGCCGACAAGAAGGCTGATAAATAATATCCGCACTCCGAAGGGGCTGCCAAGGCCTCCCGGCCCAGTGTATGTTTTGCGGGGCGCCCCCCACCTAAAGGGGGGGCGCTTCGGCGCTTTTCAAGCAGTATAATTTCGCTGTGCGGCGCCAGAGCCAGCCTGCCATATGCTTTTCTTGACATCCCGTCGCCGCCTGCGTATTGTGAGAGCGCAAGCTTGACCTTGCGCTCCTCCGGTCCTTGGATTCCAGGAAGCCTTTTACCCCAGCAACCGCCGATTGTTTGGCATTGGATTCACGGGATGGGCATGACAAAAGACCCCACCCAAACAGAAGGCCTAGACCCCACTAGTCAGACCATCGCCAAGGTCAATCTAGATTCACGTCAGCAAGGCATGGCGCCCATGAGTTTCCTGGCTTTCAGCCGGGAAGAGCCTGCTTTGTGCGATGTTTTTTTGCCGGTGGTGGACCCTAAAACCAAAGCGGTTGAGATGAAGCTGATCTGCCCCAAGGGACAGGCGTTCAAGCCCAGTTGGTGGGACCACTTCACCAAAGCCGGCCTGCGTTCGGTGTGCGTGCGCAACGATGATGTGGGGCTTTTACTGGAGGCCATGAAAGAACGGGCCCAGGATTTGGTTGGCGACCCCGCCAAGCCAGCCAGTGAAAAGGCGGCCATCATTAAAGAAATGGCCTCCATGACCGTGCGGGTGTTGTTTGCGGCCACGGAAAGGGATCCTAAAAGCACCGAAGCTGCATGTGGTTTGGCAAAACAGACAGTTGCTATGTTTCTGCAGGAAGAAGGCGTGCTGGGTAACATAAGCAAGGTGTTGGTGAGCAGCCGCACCCTGTATGATCACTCCATCAATGTGTGCCTAATGTCCATGGTGCTAGGACGCCGCCTGGGGCTTGATAAAAGCCGATTGCAGAGCTTGGGCATGGGAGCGCTTTTGCACGACATAGGCATGGCCAAGGTGCCGGCCGAAATATTGAACAAGACGGACGAGCTGACCGAAGAAGAGCTGGACCAGATAAAGAAGCATCCCCGCCAGGGCCACCAGCTGTTATCGCTGGCCAAGAATATGCCTTATGACGCGCTTAATATCGTGCTTAACCACCATGAGCGCTACGACGGCAA
>JAHJRN010000053.1 GCA_018830865.1 Patescibacteria group bacterium
CGCCTCCAGGCCATGGCCGATTCGGATGCAATCGCCGCGCTGCCCGAAGGCATGGACCGCCTGGAGCCAGACGCCGCCATCCTGGTGCAGCGCCTGGCCCGTTGCTGATGCTTGAACCGCTCTAACCGGCCTATCTGCGCAAGCCACCGGAATCCGCGCCGAACTCTTTAAAGTCCGGTTTGCGATGAATATAAAAAAAACTTCTTCGCCTTCCACGGCGGGCACAACTGCGGCATTTGCACCGACGCTTGCCCGTATAGCCATAAATTATTCAAGTAGCGTTTCTACTCATTTTTAGATCCACGCTAGGTTGACACCTGTACGCCTGCAATATATTATCTAGATAACTATTATCCAGCTAACGATTGGCATGCAAAATGCGCACATATGAAAGCGCTCTCAAGGATGATTCCGCCAGCCTGTTGATATTCCGTATGGCCCGTCTCTTGCGCCACGGAGCTGACGGCTTCATGCGCGATAAAGGCATCGGGCTTACGCCAGAGCAATGGGGACTTCTTTGGAAAGTGGCCCGGCAAGAAGGCTGCCTGCAAACCGATCTGGCTGATGCGGTGCTCAAGGATCATCCCAACGTCACCAAGATGCTGGACGCCTTGGAAAAGCGCGGCCTGGTGGACCGCGAACCGAACCCCAACGACCGCAGGAGCAACGAGGTATGGCTCACCGAGGCTGGCAAGGCGCTCCTTGACAAGCACCTGCCCCAACTGGTGGAAGAAAAGGAAGAGTTCTTCAAGGGCCTTGACCGCACCGATCTGAACCGGCTCATAACCTACCTGAAAACAATCCAGCGCAATATGGAGCGGGTATTTAAATGAGCAGCATGGAACTGACGGCAAACGCGCCAACCCGTGACCTGGCCCAGGTTGCGCTTCATCATGGCGCTAAAGGCCGCTCTTGCTCAGAGGCCATCATGTTGGCCTATGCCCCTGCCCTTGGCCTTGACCCGGCCATGGCGGTGAAACTGGCCAGCGGTTTCGGCGGCGGCATGGGCATCAGCGGCGAAGTGTGTGGTGCGCTTACAGCGGCCTGCATGGTGGTCGGCCTGCGTTTCGGCACCGATCAAGTCGGCGATTCCTACACCCGTCAGCGCACCTATTTGCTGGTGCAGGAATTGCTGGAGCGGTTCAGGAGCGAAGTAGGCGCGGTTCAATGCAGGGAGTTGTGCTTTGCCAGGCTATCGGCTGGACAAGGCTTCGCCGACGTGCGCCAGCTTGATCTGCCGGGTAAGTTGATTTCTTTGGCAGCAGACACGCTTGAAGAATTACTATATGGAGACATCGAATGAATCTGCCTGCTGCTTGCTCTTCCTCACCTTTTAGACAAAGTAGAGACTGCAGAATGAAAATCAACAAACGCTGGTTTGTTATTGGGCTGTTTATCTTTATTGCCCTGGACATCGCAACTCTAGCGGGCGCTGCTGATAATCCGCTTGATTACAGCAAGTACTCATCCTGGAGTTTTGTGACTAAAAATCCTCAGATGGCTTTCGATGTTTTCTTCGTGCATCCCACCACATATGGAACCACTGAATTTGGTCTGAATGCGCCGATTGATAATAAGGACATAATCAAGGAAACAGACGACACTGTGCTTTCACAAGCATCTGTGTTTGAGGAAAAATGCAACATCTATGCTCCGCGTTACCGCCAGATGTCCATCGCGGCGCTGAGCATGGATGAAAAGAAGATCGCCCCATATTTGGCTGTGGCTGAAAACGATGTGCTTGCCGCGTTTAAATATTACCTCAAGCACTACAACAAGGGACGTCCCTATATTCTGGCCGCCCATAGCCAAGGCTCAAAAATCGCCCTTTGCATCTTAAAAAAGCACCGCGATCTTATGCGCGATGATCAACTGGTGGCAGCCTATCTGCTTGGGTGGACCTTTACCGACGAAGACCTGAAACAAATCAAGCTTCCTTTGGCTGTTAAGCCGGAACAGCTTGGCGCTTTGATTACCTGGAACACCATTGGCAAGGGCGGCAAGTCCCCTACCCTTTTGCCCGGCGCCAATTGCGTCAACCCGCTCACCTGGACAAACACAACCAAAGAGCAGCCCGCCTCGCTCAACCTGGGCGCGGTTATCGAACTAACCGATGGCACCATTGCCAAAATCAAGCACTTCACCTCTGCCCGCATCAATGAGGCGGGCGGCTTGGAGATTCCCGCTCCGTCCATCGAAAATAAGCTGGACATGAGAATGGGAAAGGCGATTTATCACCGCTATGATTATGCCTTTTTCTATGGCAATCTGGTTGAGAACGTCGGGGTGCGGTGCAAGGTTTGGGCGGACAAGAAACAGTAAAATATATGCCAGCATCTATTAATTGATCTGGTGAAGTTTACATGAATTAAA
>JAHJRN010000060.1 GCA_018830865.1 Patescibacteria group bacterium
ATGAGTTCACTCAAAAAAGCTCAACTTAAACAACTTTGCTTTTTAGTTTTATTGTTGAAAAAAACTGTCAATTAAAAATTTTAGGGACTGTTTGTCCTTAAAAATCTTCGTGTAATATTTTTTTGTTTAAGTTTTATCCCGCTCTAATCGGGATTTCATTTCATTCAACATTTTTGTTTTTATTCTTTTCACATAGTGATGCCTTTGGCAGATAGATTGACCAAATTGACGTTTTTTTCTCTTCATTTTATCCAGTTGTTAATGCCGGGCTTGGCATTTGTGAACTTATGTAACGATATACTCTTCCAAAGTTTACACTTATCCCAACAGCAAATGCAAATACCTCTGCTTTGAACAAACCTCTGACTTTTAATTTTCGGTTATTCATCTTTCTTGTGAACTCTGAGACAGTTGCCTCTACATTTGCCCTTAGTCCCTTTCTTTCTTTTGGTATCTTTTGTATACTTTTTAATCGCTGCTGTTTATGATATTCTCCTTCTGTAAAATAATAAACCTTCGCCCTTTTATTTTTTATTAATTGACATCCTGATACAAGACTGCAAGTAGAGCAAATGCTTAAATCAAATTCTGCTTTTCCAAAGGATCCTTCGGAGAATCGTTTTCTGGTTGTTTCAGCTTCTACTGTTTGTTTCGGACAACTGACCAAATATTCTCCGCCACCGGCGGATTCGTTTACTTCGGTTATCTTAATTTCTACTCCACTCGGCTCTACTCCTCTTATTGCTGTTTGGACTGGTGTAATTAAATGCTCATCAAACTTGGCATCGTTATCCTCGCTGCCATAAGCTCCGTCAAAATGAAGTTCCATTAAATCGGGATTCTTTTCCTTGAGGTTATCTATTCTTTCAGTTAATTCTTTACTGTCATCTATGTTGTTTGCGTGAACTGATATACCTGCCCGCCACATCAATACCGGAGAGGCAGGCGGGTCGGTAACTAAATTTATTGGGTTATCCGGATTGCATGTCTCTACTATATTTATTGTTTGTCCATAAAACTGTTTGTTGTTTTTCTTCCGGTATGTCGCTTCTATATCATCAGGCGATTGTATGCAATTGCTTGTCAACTCCTCTGATGATTTGATAATTATTTTTTCTTCAACAACGGTAAAGTGTTCTTCATATATTCTTTCAAATGTTTTGAATATTTCTAAGTCCTCGTATTTCTGCTTCAGTCTGTCGTTTATCTCTTTATATACTTTACCTATTTTCTCAAGCTCAACTGAAATATCATTTGTTTCGAGCCGATAGATAAACTGTCCGGATGTCTTATTTACATAAGGAGATAACATTTCTTCATACTGCTTTCGGTCTTCTTCGCTTAATACTCTATATATTCTGATAAGCATTTCTACCAGTAGTTGCAACCGTGTGTATCTCCTAATATTAGAGGTGGCATGAAATGAATCTGTTCTTTGAATGTCGGTCTTTATCTTCAGTTCTTTTAGCTGTTTCTCTGTTAAATGGTCGAATACTTTCTCAAGTAGGTTTATTCCGCTTTCAATAAAATATGTCGTAAGTCTATTTTGAAAATTAAAAAGTGATGTATCTGAAAAGGGAACTTCGTCTAAGGTCTGCAGCCCTAGCGCTGTTTTAATCAATAAATTAAATTTTATGCTATCGAATAATTTTTCGTATGTCAATTTATGTCTGTGCTGCAATAAGATTGCCGAGACCATGCAGTTTATCGGAACGTTAGGACGGCTGTCTATCTCAGAGTATAAGCTGGCAAAGTCTTCTTCTTTTATATTGCAAAAGATAAGTTCATAAAACTTTCCCGCCTGCCTCTTTGCTATAAATGTGGCGGGCAGGTGTTCTTCTGATTCTTGTAGTTCTTTTGCCATTTTTAGAGATACTAAGTTTGTAAACCCAAATATGTTTGATTGTCTGTGCTTTGTATTTTTTCTAAACATTTTTTTGTCTAATTATAAATGAATTTGCTGGTAGCAATTTATTTAAATTTTTGCTCTAATAAAAAATTATTTATTCAAATATTGATTTTAATCTTATGTACCCTTTTTTGAGTGAACTCAT
>JAHJRN010000004.1 GCA_018830865.1 Patescibacteria group bacterium
GACGAGTGGGGCTGCCACTCGAAGTCGCCGTAGAACAGGTCCGAGACGCCGTCCTTCGAGAACTCGGCCTCGAGCGTCACCTTGTCCCGCGGCATGGTGTAGTCGACGGAGACGAGGTACTCGTTCTCGGCGAGAGGCCGATCGGACACGTCGTTCGCGAGCGACGTGGCGGGGACGATGAGGTCCGCGATCTGACGCTGGAGCGCAGGCTCCTTCACGATGCGGCGGAGGTGCTGCATGTTGCCGCCCTTCGCCATGACCGCGTGCGCGATGGCCTTGCCGATCTCGAACATGATTCCTGCGCCTTTGACGGCGTCGCGAATTTCCAGCTCTGCGCCCTTGGTCTTTCGTGCCATGGCGGTTCCTTTTTTCTGCGTACGGCTCCCCTCGTACCCCGGCGCCATGCCAAGGCATAGGGTCTGCCGTGTTCCATCTAAGGAAGTTGTCGAAGGACGCTGTCTCAATACCAAAAAATGACGGAATCGTCAATCCTCACTCCTTCAGGTCCCACCACGCCTGCAGGATGTCCCGCGCGACCGGGACCGCGGCGGTCGAGCCTTCCACACCTTCCTCGAGCAGGACGGTGACAACGACCTGCGGATCGTCGAACGGCCCGAACGCCGTGAACCAGGCATGGTTCTCCTTATCGCTCCGCCATTGCGCCGTACCGGTCTTTCCGGCGACCGCGAACGGCATATTCGCGAGCGCGCGGCCGGATCCGTATATCACGGTGTCGCGCATGCCGAGCCGAACCGTCTCGACCGCATCCTGCGGCGCGATGCGATCGACCGATCGCATGGCCGGCATCACGGTCAGATCCTCATCCGGCCTCCCATGCATCAACCCGACGTGCGGGATGAGCGCGTAGCCTCCATTTGCGACGGTGGCCGTATAACTCGCGACCTGAAGCGGCGTGACAAGGAGGTCGCCCTGTCCGATGGAGAGGTTGTACGTGTCGCCGATGAACCATCGTTCCCCTTTCGTCTGCTCCTTCCAAGCCTGCGACGGGACGAATCCAGAGGATTCCCCGGGGATATCGAGGCCGGTCTTCGCACCGAGACCGAACACGCGCATCCAGGCCGTCAGCTTATCGACGCCGAGGCCGACGAATCCCTCGTATCCCCCGCCGATATGGTAGAAAAACGTGTTCACGGACCACGCGATGGCGCTCCGCACGTTGACCGTCCCGTGACCTCCCGCCTTCCAGTCCGGGAAGAACCATGGGCCGATGGAGAGGCCTCCGACGGAGAGGACGGTCGTGCGCTGCGTGATGACATTCTCGGCGAGCGCGGCGATGGCGATGACGGGCTTGGCCGTCGAACCGGACGGGTAGACGCCTGCCCACGCGCGCGGCAGGAGCGGGATATCCGGGTCCTCGATGAGCTTCGCGTATCGCGTGGACGAGACCGTGCCGGAAAACAAATTGTCGTCGTAGGACGGAAGCGACGCGACCGCGAGGATGGACCCATCACGGGGATCTATGACGACCGCCGCACCACGCGAGACTTTGGCGCGTTCCAATCCGATGCGTAACGCAACCTCGACGCGCTCCTGCAGGGGAAGGTTCACGGTCAGGATGACATCTTCCCCGTCGACAGGTTCACGCTCACCCGTGACTGCCGTCACGCGATGCCGGGCATCGACTTCATATGTCCGCTCCCCCGGGACCCCGCGCAAGGCGCTCTCATATGACGATTCGACCCCCGTCTTCCCGATAAGGTCGCTCTGCCGATATCCCTGTTCACGCCGCACATCCAATTCCTCGCGCGTGATGCCGGACACATATCCGAGGACGTGCGACAGGCTCATGGTCGCGCCCGACGCCGGATACCAACGCTTACTGCCCACGGAGACCTCGAGACCCGGGGCATCCGATGCGAGGATCTTCACGGCCAGCGCACGGGCATAGGGAATGTCGCGCTTCAGGACGACAGCATCGTCGGGATCCGTCGATGACGCAAAGATGTGTTCGATGTCGTCGACCCTCATGCCTATGGACAGACCCACCTTCCCGAGCAGGTCCGTCCTTGCATCATGGTCAGTCGGCAACAACCGTTCGACTGCGAGGACGTCGAAGGATGGGATATTCTCCGCGAGAATCAAGCCGTTCCGGTCTCGGATGATACCGCGGCGGGCCGGAAGGACCTCCACGCGCAGTCGATTTCGCTCCGCAAGGGCCTGGTACGACTCCCCTTCCACGACCTGCATCCAGAACGTCCGCACCAACAGGAGGAAGACGATGCCGATGGACGCGAGAATCAGGAAACGGAACCTTCCTGTCGGAATCGCAACACCTAAGAAAAGCGGCCGGTCCTTGATATGCGTGACCTCATCCTCATACATCACCTCGTGGGAGATGGTCTCGTTCGCCGAAATGTCGACGGAGAGATTATACGACCCCTCGCTCCGCCATTTGAAGGGATCAGATGTCGTCATAGCCACGGTATCCGTGCGGTGCGGTCACGAGAAAACGCTTCGTGAAGGATGCGATGACGACAAACGTCACGGCGACGAGCGCGACGTCCCAGGCCATACTCGTCGCGAGGCCGCGAAAGGATTCGACCGGCATGTACGCATGGAACAGCGCATCGGACACGGCCGACGTGACGCGGCGGATGGCCCAATCCGCACCGCGACCGAAGAGCATCAACACGACCGTCGCATAGATCGATCTATTGGTCAGGATGGACAGCGACAGCATTGAAACAAGCGCGACCGTCAACAAGAGACGCGCGAACGAGAAGGACGAGGGTCCGACCGCGTAGAGATCGATCATCAGGCCCGCGATGGCCGCCCATGCCATCCCGGCTCGTGAACGCCCGAGGACCACGAAGATGACCGCGACGGACAGGACCGGATGGATCTCCCGCCATGGCGACGGGAGTATCGTCAGGAATGTCGCCTCGCAGAGTCCCACGAGGACAGCGCCAATCGAGACGAGGAGCCATACCTTCCAGCTCATGGCGCCCCTCCCTCCTCCGACGGACGTAAGGCCTCGGGCCGCAACACGATGACGAGGTCGATCCGGTCGATGTTGGCGAGGGGCTCAAGCGACGCGCTCTTGAACGGGTCCGTCGGTTTTCCCTCCACGTCGTTGACGAGACCGATGAGGAGATTCGGCGGAATCTTCTCCTCGGTCCCGGCCGTCACGACGACGTCATCGCTCGCGAGTGCGACCTGTTGCGGGACGAGCGTCAGGCGCGCGACGCGGTTGCCGCTCCCTTCGACTAGGCCAAACAGGCTCCCGCGACCAGGCGATGCGGCTGCGACGCGGCTCCGAACGTCTGAGACGAGCGTGACGGTGGCGATGCGTTCCTTCAAGGACGTGACCTTGCCGACGAAGACCCCTTCGTCCGCGACGACCGCCATTCCCGTCTCGACACCATCCCGAGAACCGCGATCGATCAAGATCGTGGCGTCCCGCGGGTCGGCGCTGCGTGCGATGATGCGTGCAGGGACCGAGTCGTACCCCGACCGGTCGAGGAACCCCGTCAGCGCCCGCAACGAACGGTTCTCCTCTTCCAACGAACGTAGCCTGACATAGTCGACGGCGAGCGCCGTGAGACGCGCTTCGAGCTCCGTATTCCGCTCCTCCAAATGCGCCACGTCCGGCGCCGTCCAGACGGCATCGCGGACCCCTGTCCCGAGGGACGCGAACACCCTGCCGATGGGCAGGGTCACGGTCCGGAGCAGATCCTCGACAGGTTGCAGGGCTCCGGCGACACGCAGAATCGCCGTGCCGAAGACGATAGCGGCGACGATGATGGCGATACGTGTCCGACCCTTCATACGTGGCTCGTTACCGCATGCGGTCGGTCATGGGCAAGGCGACGTCTTTCAAGAGCTTCCGGTCCTCATGCAGGAGCCCTGCACCGCGGACGACGGCCATGAGCGGATCGTCCGCGATCCGGACCACGACGCCCGTCCCGTCCGAGATGGCGCGATCGATGCCCCGGAGGAGCGCACCGCCACCCGACAGCAGGATCCCATGCCGGTAGATGTCTGCGACCAGCTCCGGCGGGGTAATCTCCAGGATAGACTTGATATTCTCGACGATAGCCTTCACGGACCTTGCGAGCGCTTCCCGCACCTGCCCGTCGCTGACAAGAATTTCGCGCGGCAAACCCGACAGTAGATCCCGTCCGCGCATGGGGACCTCCGACGGACCGTCCGACGGAATAGCGGAACCGACAGCTAACTTCACGTCCTCGGCCACGCGCTCGCCGAGCAACATATTGAACACATCGCGCGCGTACTGGACGATGCTGCGATTCATCTCATCGCCCGCGATGGGGATGGACTTGGCCGTGACGACGCCGTTCAGCGAGATGACGGCGATCTCCGACGTGCCTCCTCCGATATCGACGATCATGTTGCCGACCGGTTCCGAGATCGGCAACCCGACGCCGATGGCGGCGGCCATGGGCTCCTCGACGACATGCACCTCATGTGCGCCGGCGGACATGACGGCGTCAGCGACGGCCTTCCGTTCCACTTCCGTGACGTCGAGTGGGACGCCGATGACGACGCGCGGTCTCGGCACGAACGCCGAGCTCTCCCGATGGACCTTCTCGAAGAAATAGCGGAGCATCTTCTCCGTCACCTCAAAATCCGCGATAATGCCTCGCTGGAGCGGACGCGTGACCAGGACGTGCGGAGGCGTCTTCCCGAGCATAGCCTTGGCCTCATGCCCGACCGCGAGGACCTGCCCGTTGCGAAGGTTCACTGCCACGAACGACGACTCGTCGATGACGATGCCACGCCCTTTCACGTAAATCAACGTGTTCGCGGTGCCGAGATCGACACCCAAATCCTTGGAGAAGCGCGACATGATAGCACCGAACATACGCCCCTATCTTAGGCACGGTGTCTGGGACGAGACAAGGGGGAAGATGATGAACACCTGATGTGTTCAAGAGCGTCTCGCCTCTTCTTTGACGAGGAATACATATTCGACGACGCTGACGACGATAAGAAGGAGGAGGAACATCCACCATCGGAGCCACCCTGCCGCGGAACCCGCGAGTGCGACGACCGCGATCGATGCGAGGAAGATGGCGTGCCTGAAGGAAACGCGGACCTCGCGGCTGACGAGATCCCGCCGGCCGAGGATGAGGACGCGATACCCCACTCCGCCGAGCGTCAACAGACCTACGAGGGATAAGAACAGCGTCATATAAAACATCACGAACCCTATGACAGGGGCTTCCTGCGGGTTCGTGCTCCAGACGACGAACGTCCATGCGCCTATCGCCATCAACGTCGCGGCGCTCATGAGTGCCGTGTACAGCCGGAAGGTCATGGCGAAGATGATACCACGCCGTCGGTCTCGTCAGAATCCCTTCGAGACCGCATGGATGCGGACAATGGCCCGTTCCCCCACCTCGCGGTTGATTCCGTTCATCAATCGCATCTCATCCATACGGATTTCCTGAAGCGCGGCGGCTGACCGGACCTCCAGCTTTAGTTCCCCATCCCGGAACGAGACCGCGTGGACGAACGTCGCGCGTTCAGGTCCCCAAAGCCCTGCAAGCACCGCGGCACTGGATTCCAGGACGCGACGGACGCGCAATTGGGTCGTCATCCCGTGGGACGCGACGACCTTCGGGAGGATGCGCTTGATGGGTTCGAACGGCATAGCGTCAGAGCCTGCGGAAATCGCAGATATCCCGGAAATCACAATATCGACAGACGTGCGGGTCCGGCGTCGCCTCGAATCGCGACGCGAGGATGGACCGCATCCGCTCAAGGACGCTCTCCTCGAACGTCACCTTCTTGTCGCCGGCAAGGAGCGGGACCTCGGCTTCCGTCCCCTCCATCACGTAGACGTACTTGAGGCCGGACACGGGTTGCCCCCGATGCTCCTGCGCGAGCTGGTAGATCCACAGCTGCTCCTTGTCCTTCGTCTCCAAGTTCTCGGACGTCTTCGCCCTGCCGGTCTTATAGTCCACGAGGACCTGCGACCCGTCGGGCAGGCGGTCGATGCGGTCGATCTTTCCGCCGATGGAGAGGTCGCCGAGCTGCCAGAGGAACGCTCTCTCGAGCCGGACCGGCTCCGGCGGCGATGCGGTCCACGCCTCCACCATGCCCCGGACCGCCGCGCGGCCCTTCGCGTGATACTCGTCGTACTCCGCCTTGTTCTTGAACCAGTCGTCGTTCTCGGCCCACCGCGCCTCGTAGATGTCGAGCGCCTCGTCGACCTCGACGCGGAAGCCCTCCTTCGGTTCGGGGGACGGGGCGTCGAACAGGCTTCCCTGCGACGCGGCGCCGCGGTCCATGTGGAGCTTCAGGACATCCTGGAGCGTGAGGTGGATGCATTGTCCGAAGCTCTTCTGATGCGAGCCGAGGATGGGAATCCGGTAGACGTGCGCGAACTTGTACTGCAACGGGCAGGACCGGAACGCCGCGAGCTGCGTGAACGAGAAGCGGCGCTTGAGGCCGAGTGCCACGACCGACGGCGAGGGGGACGGCGCCTCCGCCACATCCGCGAACGACAGTGGATCCGTCGCGGGCTGGAGCGGGAGCACCGACGTGTCGATGCCGAGGTCGCCGATGAAGACGGACGGCTTCTTTTTCCGCGTGCCGCCGTACGACTCCGCGCCCGTGAGCGTCACGCCCTTCCGCGCGCGTGTCACGGCCACATAGAAAAGCCGGCGTTCCTCCTCGAGATGCGCATCGCCTTCGGGAAGCCTCTCGTTCACGAGGCCGTCCGGCAACGGAATCGCCTCGTGTCGCGCGCGTGTCGGGAACCTCTGGTCCACGAGCGATACGACGAACACATGGTCGAACTCGAGCCCTTTGGACGCATGGACCGTGAGGACCTTCACGAGGTCCGGCCCCTCGTCGGGATCCAGGCCGAGCGCGCCCTCCTCCCCGCTGTCGATCTCGAGCCGAAAGTCTTCCATGAAGCCGCGCAGGGTGGGCGCATGCGTGGACTGCTCGTACCGGCGGATACGGTTCGCGAAGCCGTTCAGCAGACCGACCCCGTCGAGCTTCTCCTGCTCCGGAAGCGACATCACGTGTTTGAGGACGCTGAGCTTCTCCACGGCGCGTTGGAGGATGCGGAGGGGCGTCTCACGCAGTGCGCTCTCCGACAGCGCCTGGACCGCCGCGACGAGCTTCTCGACGGCGGCGACGGTCGTCGGCGAAAGCTCCTGCATGACGCGGACATGTTCGAGCGCCGTCCAGAGCGACCGGTACGTCACGCGGTCCGCGTACCGGATGAGCTTGGCGATGTCCTCCGCCGGGATGCCGACCCATGGCGAGGTCAGCACGCGCCAGACGGCGCTGGGCTCGCGCGTGCCGTCGAGCAACGAAAAGACGGCCGTGAGATCCACGACGAGTGGCTTCGCGTAGAGCCCGCGCAGCGCATAGAACCGGAACGGGATGCCGTGCCGTTCGAGGGCACGGACGAACGGCAATGCACCGTCGTTCGATCGCGAAAGGACGGCGATGCCGTTCCAGGCGAGGTCGGGGTCCTGCCGTTTGAGCTCGAGGATGCGACGTGCCACGCCGTCCGCCTCGTCCTCGAGGGTCCGGAACCACAACGCCTCCACGTCGCCGCCTGCGCCGGCCGCGGCCGTCAGCCGCTTCACGAGCCCCGTGTCCTTGAGACGCACCTCGAGCCGATTCGGGTCGTTCTTGGCGATGCAGGCATACGCCGCGTCGAGAACCTCCTGCCGCGAACGGTAGTTCTCGGTAAGATAGACGGTCGTCGCGTCCGGGAAGTCATCGCGGAACTGCAGGATGTTCGCGAGCGAGGCACCGCGGAACTTGTAGATGGCCTGGTCGTCGTCGCCCACGACCGTGATGTTCCGCTCCGTGCCTCCGAGGAGCTTGATAAGCTCGTACTGCGCCCAGTTGGTGTCCTGAAACTCGTCCACGAGCACCTCGGCGAACCGCGACCGAAGCTCGGCGAGTACATGCGGCCGTTCCCGCAGCAGACGGAGCGTCTCGAGGATGATGTCGCCGAAATCCAGCGCGCCTTCGTCCCGCAGAATCTTCTGATACATGGCGTAGCAGTCCGCGATCTCCTTGAGCCGCGCGCGCTCCCCCCTGGCCGTCTCCTCGTCGCCGTCGAGCGTCAGGTCCTGCACGAACGCGTGGTACCGTTCGGGCGTGACGCCCTCGTCCTTGGCGCGGCTGAAGTGGCGCAGTAGCTCGTTCAGGAACCTGACAGGATTGCCGAGCGGACGGTAATGGTCGAGCGGCAGCTCGGCGAGGTGGCGCCGGAGCAGGAGCCATCCGTCCGTCTCGGTGACGACGCGGAAGCGGTTCGGGATGCCGATCTCGAGCCCGTGTTCCTCGAGGATGCGCTGGCAGATGCCGTGGAACGTCCCGATCCAGAAATCATACGCCCCGTTGGGGAGCATCTGCAGGATGCGGTCCTCCATCTCCCCTGCCGCCTTCTCGGTGAACGTGAGTGCGAGGATGTTCTCGGTCGTCAGGTCCCGCGACTGCATCAGATGGACGTACCGCCGCGTGAGCACGGTCGTCTTGCCGGTCCCGGCGCCCGCGACGATGAGGAGCGGCCCGGTCGTATGCGTGACGGCCTGCAGCTGCGACGGGTTCAATCCTTCGAGGATTTCGGACATGCGTGGAAGGGTAACGGCTCATCCGACGTCCGACAATATGCCCTCGAATATGAAAAAACGCCGCGGAGTCAGGAGACTCGACGCGGCGTGTAGGGGCGCAAGGCATTACGCCTGGGCCTGGGCCAACGGACGGTCACGTGGTAGGCGCGACGAGGACGAGGAGATTCCCCTCTTCGTCGAACCCGACCGGGAAGTTGCCCACGAGCCAGAAGTCGTGGAGGGGTTTGAATTTGGCAGCTTCTTCCAGCTTGTCCATGATGATGAATCCTAAAGGACAGAAGAGCGAGGCCC
>JAHJRN010000063.1 GCA_018830865.1 Patescibacteria group bacterium
ACAGGTTGACCAAGCCCACGGCAGTGCCAGCGATCTCCATGGGAAACAGTTCTTTGCTGCTGGTGAAGGAGACTACCACCACCGCACTGCCGGTAAGTGACATCATGAAGCACCAGGCGTACATCATTGGCACTGAAAGCACTTGGGGCGCAAAAGCCAGGACCGCCATAAGCGCAACCATTGCTATTGAGGTTACAACCAATATTTTCTTGCGCGAATAAAGCACCTTGTCTGAAAGCCAGCTGATAAGCGGGCTTCCAATTATTAAGGCCCAGGCCAGCATGGAGAGCACGTTGCCAGCCTGGGTTTTGCTGAGCCCGTGCACGTGCATGAGGTAGGGGCCGCCCCAAAGCCCGCCAAAGCTGAAAAAAATGCCCAAGGTAAAAAAGAACCAAATGGCCAAGGGCCAGAAGCGGGCGGCGCCAAGCACCATGCCTACTCCTTGCCACAGGCGGATGGCCGGTGGTTTTGGAGTTTCGGTGGTGCCCGGTTGTGCGGGCTCTTCCACTGCGGGCAAACCGAATTCCTGGGGAGTGTTGCGCACCAAGAACCAAATCGCCGCGGCCAGCGCCACGGTGGCCACGCCGATTGCCATGAAGCTGCCCCGCCAGCCCAAGGCCGCTGATAACAAAGCCAGGGGAGTGGTGGCGAAAAGCGCGCCGGCCCCGCCCACGGCCATGAGGATGCCGGTCATGCGGGCGAACTCATCAGCGCGGAACCAGCGGGTGAGCACCTTCATGGTGGGCACGAAGAGCATGGAAATGCCCAGGCCCACCAGCATGCGGTCGAAGATCGCCCAGCCCACGCTGGAGGCCAGGCCAAAGAAGATCGATGCCGCGCCCGCCAGCACAAAGAACACGGTTATGGTGCGGCGCGGTCCCCATGAGTCCGAGAGCAATCCCGCCGGGAGTTGCATCAGGGCGTAGGGATAGAAATAGGCTGAGCCCAGCCAACCCATGAGCGCGGCGCCGGCCTTGAGGTCGCGCATGAGGTCCAAAGCCACCACCGACGGGCACAAGCGATGAAAATAAACCAAGAAGTATCCCGCCGCCAACAACGCGAACACGACCCAACGATAACCTGAGCGCCGGGTCCGAGACGTCTGCTGCGCCATCGCACACCTGCCTTGTTAGCGAGGATAGGGCAAGGAAAAGAAGTAGTGAATCATAGCAGGCCTGTCGGCCTGGACACAAGCCTAGTAAGCGGTGTGTATAATGAAGGCATGATGGGTTCAATCCCAATGCGGAAGCGTTTCAGGGGCAATGCGTGGGGAAGGATTGTAAGCCTGCTTTGGGCGGCGTTGCTGGCGCTATGCTTGCTCTCCGGCTGTGGCGATACTCCCCAAGACAAGAACGCGCAAGGCACTCCCGGCAGCCGGATCGTCATCACCTTTGTCACCTGGAAGCCCAACCTGCCCGGGATATGGCAAGAGGTGCTGCGGCGCTTTCATGCCCAGCATCCATCGATTGAGGTGCGCCGCCAGATCGGTCCCCATTCCTCCACCGCGTTCCATGACCTTCTGACTCAAAAGCTGAAGAACCGCTCCGCCGAGGTGGATGTGTTTCTCATGGATGTGATCTGGCCGCCGGAGTTTGCCTCGGCTGGCTGGGCCCTGGCCTTGGACGGGCGCTTTTCCCGCAAGGAGCGAGATAAGTTTTTCCCCGCTGGAATTGCGGCCAACACCTACGGCGGCAAGATTTACGGGGTGCCTTTGAATATCGATACCGGCATGCTTTTTTACCGCCGCGATCTGTTGGATGCTCACGGTTGGCAGCCGCCCCAAACCTGGCCTGATCTGGTGCGGCAAGCCAAAGCCATCATGGCCGGGGAGAAAAAGGCGGGCCGCTACTTCCAAGGCTACTCGGGCCAGTTCAAGCAATACGAAGGCCTGGTCTGCGACATGCTGGAGTTCATTCTCTCCGGCGGCGGTCAGATAATCGATCAACATACGGGCCGCTGCCAATTAACCGAGCCTGCCGCCTTGGAAGCGGTTCGTTTCGTGCGCAAAGAGATCATGGGGCAGATAGCGCCGCGAGGCTCGCTCATGTACCAAGAGCCCGAGTCGCTGGCGCTGTTTGTGCAGGACCGGGCTTTGTTCCTGCGCTCCTGGCCCTATGCCTGGGCGGTGAGCAACGACCCGCGCAAATCAAAAATTGCGGGCAAGGTGGGCATGGCGCCGCTGCCTCATTTCCCCGGCGGCCAAAGCCGCGCCACCTTGGGCGGTTGGCAGGTGGGGGTGAGCGCCTTTTCCAAAAAGTCCGACGCTGCCTGGGCCTTTGCAAAATTCATCACCTCGCGCCCGGTGCAGAAAATGTTCGCTATCAGAGGCGGGCGCGCGCCCACCCGCATGGACCTGTACCGCGATCCTGAGGTGCTGGCCGCCCAACCCCATTTCGCGGCCATGCACAAGTCTTTCGTGGGTGCTGCGCCCCGGCCGCGCTCTCCTTTATATCCAGCCCTGAGCCGCCTATTGCAGGTCTACTTTTCCCGCGCTCTGTCCGAACACTGGGCCGATCCCCAGGCTGATTTGAAAAGCTTGGCCCTAAGCACCTGCCGCCAGATCGATGAATTGCAGGCCTTGACCCGCGAGGGTGAGAAATGAAACCGGCGCCCCGGCAGTCATCGCTAATACAGCGGGAACGGCTTTTCGGCTGGAGCCTGCTCGCGCCTTGCCTGTTCTTCGTGGCGCTGTTTGCCTTCTATCCCATAGTGCAATCAATAGTACTAAGCCTGCACCAAATCATCTTAAGCCTGCCTCAATTGGGCGATCCATTGGTGGGCCTGTCCAATTACCTGCGCTTGGCCCAAGACCCAGAAGCGCTGCGGGCGCTGGCCAATACCTGCGTGTTCGTGTTGGGCAGCACTTTGCTGGAGTTGGGGCTGGGGTTGGTCATTGCCTTGGTCATGGATCA
>JAHJRN010000056.1 GCA_018830865.1 Patescibacteria group bacterium
CACATACACAGTAAATGCCAAGTTCGACAAGAGCACCAACGACGGATTGGAGACGAAGGCGACAGCTGCTACCTTTGACTTACAGGAAAGTGCCATACAGATCGCGGTTGACAAGACAACCGCAGTCGTCAATCAAAAAATCTATGTGACCGTCACAACCAGTCTCAACGCAAACGTAACGATCGACACCACCCCGCAGACCGCTAAGCTGAAGTTCGTTGCAGGTGAAGGCGATCCCGCACCACCTTCTGATACCGTCACCAGATACAACATTGCAAACGTGGGAGACGATGGCATAGCCAGAGTCGTCGTGAAGTTCACAGATGACGGCTCGTACACGCTCAGGGCCACAAACGAGGACACAGAAGATGACGACACCGTTGACATCACCATTGTCAAGGGCAAGATCACAGTTTCAGCACCGACGCAAGCAGTAATCGGCGAGAAGGTAGAGATCACAGGTACGGCAACCGGCACCTCGAATGTGAACATCACGATCAAAGATACAGCTGGCGAGGTAATAGACACTACAGTCGAATCAGTGAGTGACAACGAATACACGTATAAGTGGGAAACCGGGGGCAATATGCCAGCCACCTACAAGATCTACGTATACGCTGGGGAGGAAGCCATAGGCTCAGCAGATGCAGCCGCCTCGATCCGACTTACCGAAGGCGACTTAATCGTGAACGTACCGTCAGTTACGGCTGAGGCCGACACCGGCGACATGAAGGTCGAGGGTACCGCAACCGGTGCTAGCGAAGTCTACATGCTGGTGTTCAGGAACGACAACGGTGTACGTCAATTCGCAGAACCCGTCACCGTCAAATCAGACGACTGGAGCTTCGAGGAGACTCCGCTCTCAACCGATGCAACCAAGGGCACGTACACCGTGTTCATCATACACCCAGGCAGGAACGGAGAGCTCGAAGGAGACGTTCTTGATAGAGACTACACAGGCAAGACACTGGCGCAGATCACGAGCTTGGTCGAGCACTACACGATTGACCAGCCAGGCAGCGACGACACTCTGATAACCAAGACATTCACAGTCGAAAAGAACACCGTGACGATCCTGCCCATCGCTGACATTGGAGCGGGTGCTACACTGACAATCGAGGCCACGACGAACAGGGCAGAGGACAAACTCGCAACTGTGACGTTGACCGGACCGGATGGCACCATTGCACTGGCGAGCACCGAGGTTACGGACGGCAAGGTGACCGCGGACTTCGACACGACCGACTTCGCATTGGGCGAGTGGGAGGTCGAGGTTGATGTTGACGGAACAGTCGAGACGACGACCGTAAACATCCTTGCAGCGGCACCAACGCCAACACCAACCGTAACACCAACGCCAACACCGACACCTACGCCAACTCCTACACCGACACCAACACCACCGACGCCAGGATTTGAGGCTGTGTTTGCCATCGCAGGACTGCTTGCGGTAGCATACTTAGTGCTCAGACGCGAAGAGTGAGAACGTAAACAACTAAAATAAGAAGGGAGAAATCCCTTCTTTCTATTTTTTATTGAATACTTCGGCTGACAACAGCTAGTTTTCCACACTACCACTCATCAATATGATTAAATACCAGAAAAGGAGAAAAAAGATAGCGGAGGGGAAGATCACTAAAGACCGGTAGCTCATCCTCCTGTAGGATATATCGGCTAAATCCACCCGGTGTTTGTTCCACCGTTATCATTGTTGGCCGAAAAAGCTCGCCGGTTGGTGGATATCGCCCCCTCCCATATTTGGGTGGCGGTGACTTCTCGGATTTGAGGCGACGCTCGCAGTCATCGGAATGCTTGTTGTGACGTATTGGAGAAGAAGTGAAATATAAGGGGGGGAGCGACATGACCGAACGCTGGAGAGATAAGGGAGGAGTCACGGAGTCGACATCTGTCTGGGATGTTCACAAACTGGATACCAATAAAGTCGCAAAGTTTTTAACCAAGCTCGAGAAAAGGATATCCAAACTAGAGGAGGTGAGAGTCTTGCAGGAAGAGGAAAAAAAAGAAGAGGGCAAAGAAGAAAAGGAAGAAGAGACAAAGCCCGAAGGCGAAGAAAAGACAAAGGAGGAATAGATTCCTCCCCCCCTCTTTTTTTACGACTGTTTTAACGCACTGTCGATCCTCTCCTTGAGGCTTCTCGTCAGGCACTTCTCATTGCAGAATTTAATCTCTTTTTCTGGGCAGACCAGCCCGCAGAACTGACGCAGGAGAGTCTTCAACATCACCAGGTCCTCGGGACTCATTTTTTCGTCGTCATCAGGATCCCTCATCACAACTTTATTATATTGCCTCCTTTAAATATGTAGGTTGGATGCCTATAAGACTAGATGAAGAAACCAAGGAAGTGTACGTGCACGCAGCTCCGGGCATGACGGACGAAGATATGAAGGAAATGAGCGATTATTTTACGATGCTTTACAGGAGAGTTGCGGCCATCGAGGAGAGGAGGCGACTGGAGGCCCTCTTCGACGCCTGGAACCGGTGGGAGGAGGAGGCCAGAAGGCACCGCAGCGGCTCCGCAGGATCCGGAGAGAAAAAGGGAATTTTGGGCCTGCCCCGCCCCCTCGGGATAACACCTATCAAGGATGCGATGGAAAAGGGTAAATGATGGGATTGTTGAAGACCGAAAAAAAAGGGCTGCTCGGGCTGCCGAGGCCCTTGGGGATAACCCCCTTGGCGGGAATGGCTGAAAAGTCGGCCGAAACACCGGACGAGCTCACCCATTCGCCCCCGCCCCAAGAAGC
>JAHJRN010000027.1 GCA_018830865.1 Patescibacteria group bacterium
CAGGAGGATATGCGCGTTCGTGAGGACGTAGCCCTCCTCGCCGTTCACGACGACGCCCGATCCTTGCCGGTCGCCGCAATGTACCCAGACGACGGCCTGACGCAGGGAATACGGGAGGCCGGCGGCACGGACCGTCGTCGGCAGGACGATCGGGATGACGAGGAACGCGATAGCGGACAGGAAGAGGCGGCGCATAGGTCGGATTCCATTCTAGCACGGTTAGGGAGGGATTCCTGCTTTCGCAGGAATGACAGCTGGAGGGCGTATGGCATATAGTGGATGCCTATGCCCACCATCTTCACGCGCATCATCCACGGGGAGATCCCGTGCCACAAGGTCTGGGAGGACGAGCGGTTCTTCGCCTTCCTCGACATCAAGCCGATCCAACCCGGCCACACGCTCGTCGTCTCGAAGCAGGAAATCGATTCGCCGTTCGAGATGGATGACGAAACGTATGCCGCGTTCCTGCTCGCGGCCAAGCGTCTCGTGGAGCCCATCCGTCGTGCCATGGGGTCCGCGAAGGTCGGCCTCGTCATCGAGGGGTTGGAGGTCCCGCACGCGCACATCAAGCTCGTCCCCATCTCGGAACCGAGCGACCTTGCGCAGGCAAACGCCAAGGATGCGATGCCGGAGGAGTTGGTGGCGGTCGCGGGGCGCATCCGCGCCGAGATCGGCACGGCGTGACACCAAGAAAAAGAAGAAGCCCCGGCGCGAGAGATGCGCTGGGGCTTCGGTTGAGGGTTGAGGTTTTCTATCCGCCGCCGACCGGGTAGCTGGGATAGTCGATGGTGCAGGCCGTGATGTCCCAGCACCGGTTCTTCCTCGTCGATCCGACGCCGGGCTTCGCCTTCCCACCTTCGCAATTGACGATGGGGATGTTCGGCACCGACTCCTTGGATTTGGACGGGACGAAGCAGGTCGGCGTGCCACTGCCTCGGTACTGCGGTGGTGTCTTCCCGAGCGAGTCCGTCAGGGACTCGGGTGTGATGCCCTTGGCCGAGCTGGTCCGGACGCCCGATGACGTGGTTGGCGCTCCGGATGACGCGTCAGTCGCGAAGTAGTCGAAGCCCGAGACAAACGAGACATACAGGATGGCGCAGACAGCACCGAGGACGCCGAGAATGGAGAGCAAGAGACCCACACTGTTGCCACCGTCCTTCTTTTTCGTCACCACGGTATCCACCGCCGGAGTGGCTTGGCTCACGGAAGAAAGTGGCGGAGGAGTCCTCTGGCCGCTGAGGTCCTTGCGGAAGTTGTCGTTTTCGACACGTAGGCGCTCGTGCTCCCTCCCGAGCCCTTCGACGATCTTCGTGTCGATCT
Organism: Patescibacteria group bacterium; assembly: GCA_018830865.1. Lineage (GTDB taxonomy): Bacteria > Patescibacteriota > Patescibacteriia > 2-12-FULL-60-25 > 2-12-FULL-60-25 > JAHJRN01. The sequence goes on from JAHJRN010000027.1 coordinate 1,321, forward strand.
CGTGGCTCCTCTGAGCTTCGTCAGCCGCCGTCTTGAGATCTGAGACCTCAAGGTTCAGCCGATCGATTCTTTCGAACAGGCCCCTTTTATCGGCCACCAGACTGATGACCTGATCCGTAGGATGGAGGAGCAGGTCACTGCTCGAGATGGGCGAGTCCGGCGTGGACCCACTCGCGTGGAGCGTCTCGGCCGTTCCGATACGCTCCTTCTCCTCCGCCGGAGGTTTCGGTTCGACATGCGGTCGCGGCGTCGTGCGAATCGCATGAAGGCGAGGCCTGTCGATGATGTCGGGCTCGGGCGCAACGACCACATCCCCGTCCCAGTCCCCGTCCCAGTCGTCGTCATCCAAGTCGTCCGTCGGCTCGGGCGCAACGACCACGTCCTCGACCCTGGGTTCCTCGACCTGTGCAATCGGTTCGGGGACCGGTGCCCGGGCGATGAGCACGGGCTTCTTGCTTCTCCCGAGACCCTTCTTCACGATTTTCGGATTGTCCATCGTTTCTCCTTTGACGCGCACGTGCGCGTCCAACGTCTGTTTGTCGAAGGTGCTGCCGGCGCATTGCCGGTCGCGACGTCAATCCACGCACCTTCTGACAGGACGGATTGACAGGGAAATCTATCATAATTTGGCTGTTTTGTCAACTATTCCGGACAGCTCATCGCCACAGTGGCCTAAAAATCCCAAAAAACCCGCAACCATGCGGTTCTTGTGCCTCGCGTGACCGCCGAGTATCCTATGACGACGTATGGCAACACACCCCGCGCCCATCAAACGCATCTCGAAAGGCCCTGTCGTGGTCGTGGTATGGGATGGGTTCGGGATATCGAAAGCGACGGTCGGCAATCCGACGATCGTCGCGGACATGCCTGTCTGGAAATCGTTGAACCAAGCATATCCGCATACCGTCCTCAATGCGGATGGCGAAGCCGTCGGACTGCCGGCGCATCAGCCCGGGAACTCGGAAGCCGGGCACGCGACCATCGGCGCCGGTCGTCCTGCGCTGTCAGATCACGTCGTCATCAACCGGGCTATCGATGATACATCCTTCTTTGATAACAAAGCCGTCCTCCAAGCAGCGGCCAACTGCATCCGGAACAAGAGTTCGCTCCATCTGATGGGTTTGCTCACGAATGCGCGTAGCGGACATGCGGCGCCGAAGCACCTGAAGGCACTTATCGAGTTCGCGAAGGGTCTGCATCTTCCGCGCGTCGCGTTGCATCTCTTCACGGACGGTCGCGATACGGGTCCGTTCTACGCGACGCATCTCTTGGATGAGCTCGAGAAGCAACTGCCACCTACGTTCACCATCGCGTCCGTCATGGGGCGCTTCTACGCCATGGATCGGAACCGGTATTGGGACCGGACTCTGCTCGCGTATGATGCCATCGCCGCGGGTCGTGGTCTGTCCGCGGAATCCCCGGTCCAGGCCATCACGCGTGCCTACAGCCGAGGCGAGTCGGACGAGTTCATCCTCCCGACCGTGATCTGCAGGAACAAGACGTGCGTCGCCCCGGTCATGGACCGCGATTCCATCATCTTCTGGAACCTTCGTAGCGACCGCGCCCGTCAGCTGACGAAGCCGTTCGTCGTCGATACCTTCGAAGAGGCCGAACCCGCGGCGCCCAAGCGTAGCGTCAGGCGGAAGGATCTATATTTCGTGACGCTCACGGAATTCGGCACGGACCTCGACGACGTCGTTCCGGCGTACCCGCACCGCGAGGTGGACGGCACCCTCGTGGAGGCACTACGGTATAGCCATCAGCTCTATGCTGCGGAATCCGAGAAGTTTTCGCAGGTCACGTATTTCCTGAATGGCGGGTTCGACCGACCGCGTTTCAACGAGGACCGTATCCGCGTGCCATCGCCACGCATCGCGCGATATGACGATCGACCGGCCCTGCACGCGGCCAAACTCGCCAGGAGGGTTAGTGCGGCGCTCGGCAAGGGCTGTGATTTTGCGCTCATCAATTTCGCGAACGCAGACCTGATTGGGCACACGGGAAACTATAAGGCGGGCATCAAGGCGTGCGAGGCGCTCGACGAGGCACTCGGCATCCTCTGGAAGAAGGTCCATGCCATGAAGGGGACGCTTATCGTGACGGCCGACCACGGCAACGTGGAGAGGATGATTGACGCTTCCGGGGGAGCGGATACCGAACATAATATGAGCCCGGTCCCGTTCCTTGTCGCCGGTAGCCACGTGCGCGGGATGCACATTCGCAAGGGGACGCTCGCGGACGTGGCGCCGACGTCCTTGCGCCTACTCGGCATCCAGAAGCCGAAGGAGATGACGGGACACTGCCTTCTCACCTGACATGCCTCGACCCAAACCGGTGGTCCTCATCATCGTCGACGGGTTCGGTATCGCGCCGACCGCCGAGGGCAATGCCGTGCGTAAGGCGACCATGCCGGTCTTCAAGCGGCTCGTTGATTCGTATCCGGCCATGACCGTCCGCGCCTCGGCCGAGGCCGTCGGGCTCTCGTGGGGCGAGATGGGGAATTCGCAGGTAGGCCACCTCACCATCGGAACGGGCCGGATTTTGAGCCAGTTGTTCCCGCGCATCAACATGTCCATCGAGACCGGGGAGTTCTACACGAACCCCGCGTTCCTCGGCGCCATCGAACACGTGAAGAAGACCGGCGGAACACTGCATCTGATGGGGCTTGTCTCGCCAGGTGCCGTTCATGCTTCCGACGACCACTGTCATGCTTTACTGGACCTCTGTAGCCGTCAGAAAATCGATCGTGTCGCGGTGCATGCGTTCCTGGACGGCCGTGACACGATCTTCAACAGCGGGCTCGGGTTCATCCAGACGCTCGAGGCGAAAATGGCGGAGTTGAAGGTCGGAAGGATCGCAACGCTCGCCGGCCGTTTCTATGCTATGGACCGCGACTCGCGATGGGACCGCGTGCAGAAGGCCTATGAGGCAGTGGCCCTCGGCAAGGCCGATCAAGTCGCGACGTCCGCGGTCGAGGCCATCAATACGTCGTATGTCAAGGCGGTCTACGACGAGGAATTCATCCCGACCGTCATCCAGAAGGGCGGAAAGCCCGTCGCGACGTTCGGGAAGGGCGACGCGTGCATCTTCTTCAACTTCCGCGCAGACCGCGCCCGTGAGATCACCAAGGCGTTTGTCCTGCCGAGTTTTGATAAGTTCCCCCGCACGCAGATCGAGGACCTGCTCTTCGTCGCCATGGCCGAATACGAGAAGGACCTGCCCGTGCAGGTCGCGTTCCCTCCGCAGTTCGTCGAGACCTGCCTCGCCAAGGTCATCTCTGACGCGGGGTTGCGTCAGCTCCATATTTCGGAGACGGAGAAATACGCGCACGTCACCTTCTTCCTGAACGGCATGAACGAAGCGGAATATCCCGGCGAGGACCGCGCCATCATCCCGTCGCCGCGCGTCTCGACGTACGACAAGGCGCCGGAGATGTCGACTCCGCAGATCGCCGAGCGTGTGGTACAGGAGGTCGCGAAAGGGGACTATGATTTTATCGTCATGAACTTCGCGAATCCGGACATGGTCGGCCATACGGGCGATGAGGCGGCGACCGTCACGGCCTGCGAATGCGTGGACAAGGCGATTGGGCAGATCGTGGACGCGGTGCTTGCGGTGGGCGGTATCGTCGTCATCACGGCAGACCACGGCAATGCGGAGGAGGTGAAGAACCTCACGACCGGGGACATCGACAAGGAACATTCCACCAATCCGGTGCCGTTCGTCGTGATCGGGAAGTCGTATGAGGGGCTGAAGGCGCCGACTGGCGACGTCATCGGCGGCGACCTGGCGTTGACGCCTCCGGTCGGCATGCTCGCGGACGTGGCGCCGACCATCCTGAAGATCATGGGCCTGCAGATTCCGGACGACATGACCGGTAGGTCGCTCGTATAGGGGCGCGATTCATCGCGTTCAGTCAGATATGAAGCCATCGACCGATTCCGTCGTGAAGACGCTTGCCGTTCTGAAGAAGGCGTATCCGCAGAAGCCGGACATGGATTTGGGTACGCCTGACGACACGATCCTCGGGACGCTCCTGTCCGCGCGCACGACCGATGCGCAGGTCCTGAAGATATGGCCGTCGTTCCGGAAACGTTTCCCGACGTGGCCGTCGCTCGCGGAGGCGAATGTCGAGGATATCGCGTCCGCCATCAATACCGTCGGGTTGTACCGGTCCAAAGCCAAGGCCATCAGCGGATTGGCCAAGAAGATCCTGGCGGACTTCGGCGGGAACGTGCCGCGGACCATGGAGGAACTGACGACACTCCCCGGTGTCGGCCGTAAGACTGCGAGCTGCGTGCTGTCGTACGCATTCGGGGTGCCGTCCATCGCCGTGGACACGCATGTGTTCCGCATCGCGCGCCGGCTCGGATGGTCGTCCAGCAGGACGCCGGAACAAGTCGAACGCGACCTGCTTGCGCTCGTATCCAAGCGTCTGTGGGGAGAGGTGAACCGCCGCTTCGTCCATTTCGGCCGCGACGTCTGCATCGGCGGGACACCGCGATGTTGGAGGTGCCCTGTCGCATGCTGGTGCACGTTCACGCCCAAGACGGCACGGCCGGCATCTCGATAACGACTTCGTCATTTTCTGCTATCCTATCCCCATGTCCGAGCTTGAGATCGTCTCCGGCATCCAGGCCGCGGTGACCTCCACGCCCGTAGGTATCGCGGTCGCGGTGTTCCTCGCACGATGGCTCGTGTTGGGTTTCGGCGTCTTCGGCATCGTCTTCCTCATGAGCCGCAGCGCCGCCCGCCGGCATGCCGTCCGCGAGGCCGCCTGGTCCGCCGCGCTCGCGCTCGCGCTCACGACGCTCATCTCGGCCGTCATCGGGCGCCTGCGCCCCTATATGCTGCCGCTCGACACGTCCGCGCCGGTGACGCTCTTCATCCCGGAACCGCTCAACGCCTCGTTCCCGTCCGGGCATACGGGCGTCTCGTTCGCCATCGCTTCGGCCCTCTTCGCCATCGACCGCCGTCTCGGTCTCGCGGCCCTGTTCATCGCGTTGTTCGTCGCGCTGGGACGCGTCGCGGTCGGCGTGCACTTTCCCTCGGACATCATCGGCGGCGTCGCGGTCGGCATCGGGTCATACGCCGCAGTCCGCCATCTCCATCACCGCATTCGGACCCGCGACCTCGACCGCGCCGCCAAGAAACACCGCCACGCATGAGATTCATCTTCTTCGCCTTCGGTTCCACGCTCATGGCCGCCACGCTCGCGACCATGTTCTTCATTCCATCCGCGTTCCTGCGGATGCCGCTGCCGGACACCTCCACGGTCCAGGTCGAAATCCCTCTGGACGCGGACGCCGAGCAAGTCGCGACCCTCCTCAAGGATGCGGGAATCATCCGTAATGCGGATGCGTATCGCCTGTACGCCCTACTTGACTCGGCTGCCCGCCGCCCGAAACCCGGCACGTACGACCTGAAGCCCGGCATGAACTACCGCCGGCTCGCGCGCATGCTTTCGCTCGGTCCTGCGCGGGAAGAAGTCACCATCCGCGTATTCGAAGGATGGAGGATCCGGGATATCCAGAAGGCGCTCGAACGGCTGGGTATCGAGGTCGCGCCGAGCGATTTCTACGTCGAGCGGTTTTTTGAGGAGTATCCCTTCCTCGCGGTCTTGCCGCCGACGTCGACGCTTGAGGGTTATCTCTTCCCCGACACATATCGCGTGTTCAAGGATCAGCTCCCGGATGCGCTTTTCCGCAAACAGCTCGACGAGTTCCAGCTCAAGACCTCCGGGTTCGAGGAGGCTGCCGCGACGTCGCTCCGTACGCTGCATGAGGTGGTCATCCTCGCGTCCATCGTGGAACGGGAAAGCGGCAGCGACCGCGACGACCCCATCATCGCCGGCATCTTCATGAACCGGATGAAGCGGGGGATGAAGCTCCAGTCCGACGCGACGCTGAACTACGTGACGTCGGTGGAGGGGGGGCGGATGACGTATACCGACCTCGCGAATCCGTCGCCATACAACTCCTACAAATACGATGGTCTGCCGCCTGGACCTATTTCAAATCCTGGGAAAGCGGCCCTCGACGCGGCGCTCCATCCCGCCGAGACGGATTACTTCTTCTTCCTGGCGGATCGGGCCGGGAGGACCTATTTCGCCCGAACAGGCGCGGAACATGCCATAAACAGGGCTCGGGCGTTCGGGGAGTAGGCGCGGGGCTTGACAAAAGCCCCAAAATATGGTCTACTACGCGGTTCTCGGATCGCGTTTTCGGACGTGTCCCGAGCGTCTTCCCCGCACGAGAGATGGGGAGAAAAGGTCGTTACAATGAAACTTTCAAGGAAAGCGCGCAAGGAGAAGATTCGACGCGCGATGCGGGCCCGCGGATTCCCTCCGCGTGTCAGACAGGAGGCTACGCCCTCACCGGTCGTAGCTGAAGCGTCAGTAGAGGCGCCGGGGCCTGTGCAGGAACCGGAGCCCCTGCCCCCGTTGGAGGAACTCCTCGAAGACGTCCTGCCGGATGCCCCGCCCCCTCCGTCGAGCTACATCCGTGCCGTGCGGACCCGGTGCGACGAAGCGCCGGAGGTCCGGTATCGGTGGGAACACGTCCGCTCCGGGCTCGTGATCGCCGAGGATCTCGATTCGGATCGAGCCTTCGATCGCGCCATCTTCTGGATGCTCCAGGATGGCCATGTGGATGCCGAGTCCATCGAGGCGATGAGGTACTGCCACGCGCTGTGGGACTTCATCTGGAAGCGCGTCGGCGGATGGACGTCGTTTTCCAAGCGGCGCCTGCGCAGCATCTCGTCGCACCGCCTGTGGGATTCCAACGGGATTCCCACCGAACTCGGTGAAGAGGTGTGGCGTCTCTTCCGCATCCGGATCCGACGCGAAGGCGCGTTGGACAAGATCCTCACGCAGAGGATCGCGCGGAAGCCAGACTCCCGCGTCGCATGATGCTCCTTCACTCGCACTTGCAGCGTGACACGGTATCCTTTCCCGTGTCGCGTGCCCGCCCCAGGTCTCTTGGCCTGGGGCGGTTTTTTTATCCTGCTCCCATTGACAAGCCGTCCGTTTCTGCTACCGTCCGTGCACCGGACCCTCTCATCGATATCGTGTCGGATGAGGTAGATGGGTCGTCGGTGCACATTGAAAGGAATATTCGATGCCACATGTGAACGTTCGGGCCAGTGAAGGGATAGGTCGCGTCTCCGTCGCGTATCCGTTTGGTGGCCGCAAGGTCTTCGTCGCGATGGAGCCGCATGTACTTCACCGCGAGAGCCGCACCGTGACCGTCCCGGCCGGCGTCATGTATCTCCTGCATCAGGATCTCGTGCGTCGCACCAAGGGCAAGGTCAAGCATGCGCTCGTGGAGCAGGGGCTCTACCATCTCCTGCGGCTCACGGAGCATGTGCGCGTAGGCACCAGATTCGAGACGGCCGAGATGATCGAACGTCGGTCCGACATCCTCGACGCCGCGCGGTTCCTCCTCGAGAGCGGATACGCGACCGACGAGGAATACGCGCAGGTCAAGGATGCCATCAACGGTCTCGCGCTGCAGTTCGGGGTCCCGAAGCGTCGCAAGGAGAAGCTCGCGGCCGCGGATCGGCTCAACAAGGCGCAAGCCCTACGTGCATCGGTCGACCGACGCAAGATCGCGCCGTCGTCCATGACGGCGTATGCGGCCGGGAAGCAGGTTGCCAAGCGAATCGCGAACCTCCCGCGCATCGGCGGGTACTTCTCCGGATGCGGCCTGCGCGTGTGCGTGGTCATCCGCGAGACGGAGAAGCGTATCGAGCGACTCTGGAAGTTCTTCGGACCCCCGAAGCCCGGAGAGGTCGCCATGCTCGACGACCTCATGGACACGATAGACCGCTTAGACGAATCGGACCTCGGACGTGTGGTCCGGAAGGCCGGTTTCACGTCATTCGCGGACAGTATGCGGACGATTTCGTGTCGGCCGTACCGTCCGCTCGCGCTCGCAGTCGCTGACCATGTCGATGCGTTGGGTCGAGCGGTCAGGGAACGCGAGAAGGGCCACGTCCTCGCGCTCGGCCAGGAAATCCGCGGCATGGTCCGCCAGATGCGGATGATCGGGTATCTCGAGACCCAGCTCATCGGTCGCATCTCCACCTACCTCGACCGGATGCCGTCCTCGCGACGGTCCGTGGAAGACCCGGCGCGCGCGGCTATCCGCGAACGCGTCGTGAAGGTGAGCACACGTCTCCGCGACCTCGGTCCGGACGACATGGACTATACGGTCCTGCTCGAGGCGAAGGCGCTTTTCATGGCGGCGGAGGCCCGATTCGCGGTGGAGGACCTCGAAGGCGCGAAGGAGCGTCTCAAGGACATGACGTCGGCGCTCGCCAACGTCCCGGTCCTCTCCGACCACGGCGTGGATGCCGCCCGCGCGTCCTGACGCTTGCCCCCGTCCCGGTCTTCCGGAGCGGGGGCTTTTTAGTTGTCCCGCGTGTCCCCCTCGGTTACACTCGGTCGCATGTCCGAATTCGTCCTGCAGGGCACGTCCTCGCGCCCGACGCGCCGCATCGACTTCACGCGCGAGCTCAACCAGGAGCAGCTCGTCGCGGTGACGGGTGGCGACGGCCCGTGCCTCGTGCTCGCCGGTGCCGGGTCCGGCAAGACGCGGACCGTGACGTACCGCGTGGCGTATCTCCTGGAACAGGGCGTCGATCCCTCCTCCATCCTCCTGCTGACCTTCACGAACAAGGCGAGCCGGGAGATGCTCGACCGCGTATCGGCGCTCGCCGGCGCAGAGGCGAAGGGCGTGTGGGGCGGGACGTTCCATTCCATCGCGAACCGGCTGCTGCGGATGAACGTGGCGCACGCGGGACTCGGGTATACGCCGAGTTTCACAATCCTCGACGAGGAGGACAGCCGCTCGCTCGTGAAGGCCGTGATGAAGGAGCTGAAGATCGACCCGAGGGCGCGACGCTTCCCGTCGGCCTCGGTCGTGCAGAACATCCTGTCGTTCAGCCGCAACGTGATGGTGTCCGTCGAGGAGGCGCTCGAGATGAAGCATCCGAACTTCGCGCCGTTCTCGGGCGAGCTCGAGGAGATCGGCCGCATCTATACGACCCGTAAGCGCAACGCGAACTCGATGGACTTCGACGACCTGCTTGTGAACTTCCTCGGTCTCGTCAGCCATCCCGACATCGGCCCCATGCTCGCGTCACGGTTCCAGTACATTCTCGTGGACGAGTACCAGGACACGAACGCGCTGCAGGCCTCGATCGTGAGCGGGCTCGGGCAGGCGCATCGCAACGTGCTCGTGGTCGGCGACGACGCGCAGTCCATCTATGCGTTCCGCGGCGCGGACGTGAAGAACATCCTCCGGTTCCCGACGTCATGGCCGGACGCCCGCATCTTCAAGCTCCTCACCAACTATCGGTCGGTCCCGGAAATCCTCGACCTCGCCAACGAGTCGCTGTCGCACAACGTGGGACAGTTCGAGAAGGACCTCGTCGGCGTGAAGCCACGCGGGAAGAAGCCGCTGCTCGTCCCGGCGTCGTCGGCGCGGCAGGAGGCGGCGTACGTGGCGGAACAGGTCTTGGCGCTCCGGGCCGAGGGCGTCGCGCTCGGCAACATCGCGGTGCTCTTCCGGTCGTCCGCGCATTCGCAGTCGCTGGAAATGGAGCTCGTGAAACGCGACGTGCCGTACGAGTACCGCGGTGGCATGAAGTTCTTCGGCCGGGCGCACATCAAGGACGTCCTCGCGCACCTCCGCATCGGTGGGAACCCACAGGACGAGGCCGCGTGGCTCCGCGTCCTGAACCTGCAGGACGGTATCGGCGCCGTGACAGCCGCCTCGCTCGCGCGGCAGGTCATCGTCGCGACGGATCTTTCCTCCATTCTCGGCGCCGACGTGGTGCAGGCGCTTCCGGCCCGCGCGCGCGGTGGCTGGTCCGCGCTCACGACCACGCTCCGCGACGCGGTGGCGAACCGCAAGGATCCCGCGTCCATGGTGCGCTCGGTGGTGACGTCGTCGTACCAGGACCATCTCGAACGCGAATACCCGGATTTCCGCGACCGTCTCGAGGACCTCGAGCAGCTCGCACTCTTCGCCGAAGGCTATCCCGACCTGTCGGCGTTCCTCGCCGACATCTCGCTCTACGACGACGTGCTTGCCGGACGCGAACGCGGCGCCGGATACGACGAGGAGCGCATGGTCCTCTCGACCATCCACCAGGCGAAGGGCCTCGAGTGGGACACGGTCTTCGTCATCCACCTCGCGGACAACGCGTTCCCGAGCCGGTACGCCATGGACGCCGAAGAGCAGATCGAGGAGGAGCGCCGCCTCTTCTACGTCGCGGCGACGCGTGCGCGGAATCGTCTCGTGCTGACGTATCCGATGACCATGGGGAGCGAGACGCTCGTGTTCAACCGTCCGTCCATGTTCCTCGAGGAGCTGCCTCCGCGCCTGCTCGAACGCGTCGAACTGCGCGAGGCGCGGTCTATCGCCTTGCCTCGCGGCGGAGGGTTCTCGTTCGACGGCGGATTCCACGACGAGGAGACCATCGTCATCGACCGGAGCGGCGAGCGGACCACGTCGTCGAAGCCCGGGAGCGCGACGGTCTGGAAGAAGAAGACATGACAGGACAGTGAGTGGTTGGTGGTGAGTCGTGAGTAGAAAAATGATTGTCGTTGCGAGCGCGTCTCTCCCGCTCTGTCATCCCGAGCGAGTCCGACGAGCCGAGGGAACCCTTCAGGACCACAAAGGGATTCCTCCGCTCGTCGCAGAGACTCCTCGGTCGGAATGACAGGTACTTACCCCTTTCTGTCGTTGCGAGGAGCGTAGAGCAAGAACCTGTGCGACGCGGCAATCTCCCTCTTGACCGATCGGATGGGGAGATTGCTTCGCCGAGCCTCGCAATGACAGAGGGGGGGAGGGGCCCACGACGACAAAGCAAAACATCCGCTGGAGCGGATGTGTGAGAGAAGGGGATTCGCGGTCAGGCCGCGAACTGCTCGGGGCGAAACGGCAGGATCGGTTCGTGGAACCGGACGGTTTCCTGCGCACGGATGAAGGAATGTCCGTCCCATCGCCCTTCGACCTCGAAGAAGGGAGAGCGGCAATCCGGCCGAAGGCAGGCGATGACGCCATGTCCGTCCTCGACCGCCGTGGTCCATCGCGGATCGAAGGTTCCGCTGTTCCGATAGAGCATGACCTGCTCGCCGGCGAGGATGATGTAGCCGCACGCGGCGCAACGGATGGCACCAGCCATCACGGCCTCGAAGACGCAGGCCGGGCATCGGCGCATTTCGTCGAGGAATTCGTAGGAGAGGTAGTGTTCCTCTCCGTAGAGGTCGAGCGTGTACCTCCGCGGACCAATGTGGCCGCAGGGGTAGTCGATGTCGACAGGCGATTTACGGAGGATGAGGCAACGTTCGCGCGGCGCGTGGCGTCGACATCCCCAATGTCCTGGGTTGATGGGATTCAGGTCGACAGCGAGCAGGTGTCCGGAGGTCGTTACGACGGTCGTTTCCATGGTTCTCCCCTTGTCGATGGACATTCGTCCCATCATTGGACCACGATACGGTCCGGAGAGGCAAGCTCGCCATCACCATCGTTGTCCGCTACCATAGCGGGATATGAGCATCGTAGAAGAGCTGACGCAAAAAATTGTGGAATTCAGGGATGCAAGGGACTGGAAACAGTTTCACAATCCGAAAGACGTCTCCCTTTCTTTGGTTCTTGAGGCCACAGAGGTCATGGAACACTTTCAGTGGAAGAACATTGAGGAGATGCAGAAGCATCTTGCTGACCATAAGGAGGACGTCGCGGATGAGCTTGCCGATGTTCTATATTGGATTTTGTTGATGGGTCACGATTTTAATGTCGATATCCTCGCGGCACTTCAGAAAAAAATCGACAAGAACGCCGCGAAATATCCCGTCGAAAAAGCGAAGGGCGTCCATACGAAGTACGACAAGCTTTGATATATGATCGTATACCAAGCGAACAAGGCCGACTTCGTCGATCGGGTAAGAGCCGGCGCAATCGATGAAGTTATCTCAAGTTTTTACTTCAAGGCGACCGGGAGACATGTCGGGAAATCAGAGCAGGACTCTTGGAAGCATTCGATGAGATACATGAGGGATGTCCTTGCAGATTCCGCCATCCCGGAGGATGCGGGCGTCTCGATTGAATATCATATCCCGCTTACGTCGAAACGCATTGATTTCATCCTCACGGGTCAGAACGAACAGGGCGTGGATCATGCTGTGCTCATTGAGTTGAAGCAATGGTCGGAAGTCGAGATGACCGAAAAGGACGGCATCGTGATGACGCCTCGCTTCGGCGAAGTGAGCCATCCTTCATACCAAGTCTGGACGTACACTTCGCTTCTCGAGGATTTTTGCGAAAACGTCAGGAAGGATGATATTAGGCTAAAACCCTGCGCGTATTTGCATAACTACATCGAAGACGACGTCATTAAGAACCTTTTCTACTCGGCGTATACGTCGAAAGCGCCTGTTTTCCTCGAGGGCGACGAGGAGAAGGGGAAGCTTCAGGAATACATCAAGAAGTTCGTCAAGCACGGGGATGTGAGAGGAGTTATGTATCGTATCGATGGAGGAAAAATCAAACCCTCGAAGAACCTCTGCGACAGTTTGGCCAGCATGCTTCAGGGGAACGAGGAGTTCCTTATGATCGACGACCAGAAAGTCGTATATGAGACAGCCTTGTCGCTCATGAAGAAGGCGACTGACGGAGAGAAGCAGGTGCTTATCGTGAAAGGTGGCCCCGGAACCGGGAAATCCGTCGTCGCGGTGAATCTACTCGTGGAAATCACGAAGAGAGAGCTTCTCGTCCAATATGTGACGAAAAACGCAGCTCCACGAGCCGTGTACGAATGTCTCCTGACGGGCACGATGAAGAAGACTCATATCGGGAATCTCTTTTCTGGTTCCGGATCCTATGTCGATACCGAGAAAGGGACATTCGACGCACTGCTCGTGGATGAGGCCCATCGGCTCAATGCGAAGTCAGGGATGTATAAGAACTTGGGCGAGAACCAAATCAAAGAAATCATCCGCGCCTCAAAACTGTCCGTGTTCTTCTTGGATGAGGACCAGAGGGTAACGTGGCAAGACATTGGTGAGCTAGAAGAGATTCGACGTTGGGCGCGCTTGAATAAGGCATCGGTGTATGTCATGGATTTACGCTCTCAGTTCCGATGTAACGGATCGGATGGGTATTTAGCATGGCTTGATGACGCTCTTCAGATACGCGAGACGGCGAACACATTTCTCGAAGGAATCTCGTATGATTTTCAGATTGTCGATTCCCCATCGGATTTACGCGACCTGATTTTTGAGAAAAACAAGGAGAAGAACAAGGCGAGGCTGGTCGCCGGGTATTGTTGGAATTGGATCAGTCGAAGAGACAAGACGAAGATGGATATAGAATTTCCGGAGTACGACTTCGCGATGAAGTGGAATTTAGCGAGTGAAGGGAACCTCTGGATTCTTTCGAAGAAGTCTGTGAACGAGATCGGTTGTATCCATACGGCACAGGGCCTGGAGATGGATTACGTCGGAGTCATCGTCGGACCGGATCTCATCGTCCGAAATGGGAAAATAGTTACGTACCCCAGGGCGCGTGCCAGAACCGACGCTTCCCTGAGAGGATATCTTCAAGCTTCGAGAGTCCATCCTGAGCAAGCCAAGAGGAAGGCGGACGCATTGATTAAGAATACCTATCGGACGCTTATGACGCGCGGGATGAAGGGGTGTTATGTGTATTTTACGGATAAAGAGACGGAGAGATATTTCAGGGATAGAATCGGACGCGTTGACCACCAAGTGGAAGTCGATTCGTAATCCATCCACATTCCCTCGGAAATGCGTGTGAAACGCACGGATTGACCGAAGCGGCGATCGAGGATAGCCTGAAGATATGAATACCTTTGAGAAAGGCCGGGTCCGATACGTCATCTTCAAGGATGAGGATGGTTGGTATGCGGCGGCTTTGGAGTTCAACATCGTCGAGCATGGGGATACGTACGAGGAGGCGTGGTTGATGTTGTTCGAGGCCATGAAGGGATACGTGGACGCGGCGCGGAAGATCAAGGCGCGTCCGAATATCCTGAACCAGAAGGCAGACGCTGAATACGAGAAGATGTGGAAGGAGAGCGGGGGGACCAAGGCAAAGAAATCGAATGTATTTTCCGCGGGTTTCATGAATCTCGCGCAGTTCGATTCGTGCATGGTCCCGGCTTGACGTATGACCCCGCGCGGCCCCTTCAACTGGACGGCGGAAGACGTCATGCGGTTCCTGAAGGAACGCGATTTCAAACATATCCATACCCGAGGGAGCCATCTGTTCTATGTCGGAAAGTACGGCGGGCAGTTCAGACAGGTCTCGATACCGTTTCATGGCACACGCGCGTTGAAGCCGCGCACGCTGAAAAGCATCATGCTCCAGTCGGGGATTTCGAAGGATGAGTGGCTGAAGTGAGGGCGGGGATACCCACGGCTTGAAACAGCCGCGATATTGCGCTACGGTCGGGGCCGATATGCGTTCCGCCACCGTTCGGCTTCCCGGGCATCCGGACCACGCGTGCGACCTCGTCGCCGAGGCTATCGTGGGCGAGTTCGTGCGCCGTGATCCCGCATCGCGGCTTCGGGTCGGCGTGGTCGGAGGCCGTGGGGTCATGTTCGTATCGGGTGACGTCGCGTCGACCGCTGATTTTGATATCTCGGCGCTCGTGAAGCGGACGCTTGGGTCGCTCGGGGTCACGGACGAGGTCGAGCCGTTCATCTCCATCGAACCCGTCGACGCCGCGCTCGTCGCGCCGTTCCGTCAGCATGCGCATGCGGCGGTCACGGCCATCGGATACGCGACATCGGAGACGCCGGAGGGCGTGCCGTCGGTCGTGTCGGCCGCGCGTCGTATCGCGAAGGCGCTCGATGCGAAGCGGACCGGCGATCCCGAATGGTTCTGGTTCGGTCCGGACGCTGAGGTGACGGCGTTCGGCGACGGCGCTCGCATCGCCCGTGTCGTCGCGACGATCGAACACGGCGCGGAGCCCCTTGCCGACGTCCGCCGGAAGATCGAGGAGGAGATTCGTTCCGTCGCGGACGGCGCGTCCGTGCTCGTGAATCCCGCAGGAGCATGCGAACGACGCGGTCTCGCGGCGCGTTCCGGCGCGAGCGGACGACTGCCGGCGGCCTACGGGTCGCTCATCCCGCAAACGTCCCATGTCGGGCTTGACCCGTCGTCCGCGGAGAAGGCCGGTGCGTGGCTCTGTCGCGAGGCCGCACGCACGCTCCTCGTCGACGACATCCGCGCCGTGCAGGTCCGCGCGACGTATCTGCCCGGTGACGTGAAGCCGTCGTCCGTCGTCGCGCGCGACGAGAAAGGGAACGACCTCACGTCCCGTCTCGCGCTCGACACGCTCTCCCTCGACCGCGTCATGGGGACCTGGTGGCGTCCCGGTCTGGACATGGATGCGCACCGCTGGGGATTCGCCGGGGAACCGGGGATGCCGTGGGAATCGTAATCTGCTACAATCACGTCTTGTATGAACATCACACGCGCTTCCATTCCTTTCGTCATCTCCTCATTCATCCTGATCGGTGCCGGGTGCGGCAATCCGGACCCCAAGCCTCCGATCGATATCGAACCGCTCCAGCCGGCACAACAGGCTGCAGCGCCAGCATCCACTCCTCCTATGACCGAACCCCAGCCCTCAACCGCGCCGCAGGAGACGCTCGCGTTCCCCGGCATCCTTCCGGACGAGCAGACCGCGGAAAAAATCGTGCGCATTACGACCGAGAAAGGCGACATCGTCTTCGAGTTATTGCCGAAGGAAGGCCCCAAGGCCGCGTCCAACTTCGTCTATCTCGCGACGAAGAACTATTACGACAGCCTCATCTTCCATCGCGTCGAATCGTGGGTGTTGCAGGGCGGCGATCCGACCGGCACGGGCATGGGCGGTCCCGGATATCGCTTTGAGGACGATCCCGTCAGCCTCTCGTACGAGAAGGGCATCGTGGCCATGGCGAATGCCGGACCGAACACGAACGGCTCGCAGTTCTTCATCATGAAGGAGAACATGCCGCTTCCACCGAGCTATTCGGTCTTCGGTCGCGTGCTCTCCGGGCAGGATATCGTGGACACCGCCACGGTCGGCATGAAGATGCTGACGGTCACGGTGGAGGATAAACCGACGGAGTGATTCCGATGATGTTCGAAGCCGTCCCGACGACCATCGGGATGGCTTTTTGGTCCGAACTGTCTCATGTCATGCGTGGGCTGGAAAACCGTTGGATACAACGGTAAGATATGGACATGAAATCCAAGAAATGGATCGTGGTTGCCGTCATCCCCGTCGTGGCGGTCGTGTCAATGTATCTTGGCCGCGGATTTCTCCGCGATGCGTACGACGCTTGGCGTGCGCCGGTCCTGCCGCAGGCCGTCCCCTTCGTCGCGGCGCCGCGGCCGGGTTCGTCCGTCCTCGTGCCCGAGACGCCGTCGCCCTTCGAGCCGGGATACTCCTCGTCCGAGCACTACGTCCTCGAAACATCCCCGACCATGCGGACACAGCCGACCGCGGAGGATCTGCTCTCGTATGAGGGGATTGTCCCCGTCGAGGCGAACCTCGACGTGCCGTTCACCACGCAGGCGCCGTACGCGAACTGGGACATGCCGTATCAGGAAGCGTGTGAAGAGGCCTCCGCCATCATGGTCGACGCGTTCTACCGCGGCGAGAGCGGGGAGATGGACGCACTGACGGCGGACACCGCCATCCAGAAGATGGTCGCGTTCCAGAAGGCGACGCTCGGGTTCTACGAGGACACCACCGCGGAACAGACCGCGACGGTCATCAAGGACTACTTCGGCTACGGCGACGTGGTCGTGAGGCCGTTCTCGTCGTCGGACGACCTCAAGCGCATCATCGCGCTCGGCTATCCCGTCATCGTCCCCATGGCCGGCAAACTGCTCAATAACCCGAATTTCCGCGACGGCGGTCCGATTTACCACATGCTCGTCATCCGTGGGTACGCGTCCAACTATTTCATCACGAACGACCCGGGGACGCGGAAGGGCGAGGGGTACACGTACGGCGCCGCGACCATCCTGAACGCGGCGCACGACTGGAACGGCGGCGACGTCGCCAACGGCCAGCGAGTGATGATCGTCGTGGTCCCGAATCCCATCTGATACATGAGAGAATCTTTGGACATCACGACCCGTCTCAAAATCCTCGGTCTCATCCTCGCCGTCGTCATCGCTACGGTGGCATTGGCGTATGCCATCCGCGAGCAGAACCTGCGCATCATCGCGGAACGAGAGACGCAACGTCTTCCGGAAACGTCGATCGTCGTGATGCCGACCGAACCAGAACCTGCCGAACCGACGCCGTCCGTCACCGACCTCGCGGACCCGACCGGCTCCATCCATGTGATGAACATGGTGCCCGGACAGTTGTTCCTGAACGGGTCCGTCGTGGAGGGGATGGCAGTCGCGTTCGAGAGTCAGTTCAGCTGGAAGCTTGCCGATGCCGACGGCCGCACGATCGTCTCGGGATACACGATGGCGAAGCAGCCGGATGCCGGCATCCCGGGCCCGTTTTCGTTTCTGGTCTTCTTCGATAAGGTCCCCGCGACCGCGTCGGGGACGCTTATCCTGTATGAGGCTTCGGCGAAGGACGGCACGCCTATCCATGTACTCCGCATCCCAGTCGCGTTTTTGCAGGAGACGATGACCGTGAACGTCTATTTCGGGAACACGGTGAAGAACCCGAACGCGATGGATTGCTCTCTCGTCTATCCGGTCGAGCGCGTTGTCCCGAAAGGCGGCGATCCTGTTCATGTGCTCCTTGCCGGCCCGACTGCGGCCGAACGCCGCGACGGCTACTACACAAGCATCCCCGACGGGGTCGTGTTGCAGGGGTACGGCGATCTCTGGGGCAACATGACCTACGACTTCAACCAAGAGCTGCAGCAGAACGTGGGCGGGTCCTGCCGCGTCGGGGCGATTCGATCGCAGATCGAGCATACGGCGCTCCAAGGCGACGTGACCGGCGCGACGGAGGTCGGCGTCCCGTTAGGCATCTCCATCGACGGTCGTTCCGAAGACATCCTTCAACCCTGACATGACCCACGTCCTTCTCGCGCTGGTGTCCGGCGCCATCTCCGGAGCGATGCTCCTCGCGTTGTCGCACCTCGCGCCGACGTTCGGCGCCGGGTCCATGGTGCGCGACATCGATCGGCCCGTCCTCTTGGGGAGGAGCGTGACGCGTCGCGCGTCGCATGTCATGGGCATGGCCGTCTATCTCGCGCTGTGCGCGGTCTTCGGCGCGGCGTTCGCGGTCTTCGTGGACCTCGGCGTCATCTCGGGATACGGGATGATCCCCATCTTCGCCTGGGGGGCGGTGTTTGCGTGCCTGCACGGCCTCATCACCCTACCACTCGAGGGGCATGGGCTTTTCGGGATGAAGGAAGACGCGTGGTTTCCCATCGACCTCGTCGTCATGAGTCTCCTGTGGGCCGTCGTCTTTTGGTGGCTGATGCAGTTATGGTCCGGTATCGTGAGCTTCTCCTGACCGCCCTCGCGGTCCTCGTGCTCTCCGTCGCCCTCGGCGTCGGAGCGCTTTTCGCGGGGACACGTATCGTCGCGGATGCGGCCGAGGCCGTCGCGGAGACGAGCGAACGCGTGGACCTCACCCCGCCGCCCGTGTTCCTGTGGGCCTTGCCGACGTCCGGGGAGCGCGTGGATGCGGTGTCGTTCGTCTTCGTCGGGGACGTGATGCTCGACCGTACCGTGGCGTCGCGCATCCGTCGTACGGGAGACGATGCGTATCCCTTCGCGATGGTGATGTCGGACCCGCGATTCACGGACGCGGATGTCCACGTCATGAATTTGGAAGGTCCGGTCACGACGCATCGCGCAGGGCCGGATAAAGGTGAAGTGGATTTCATGTTCGACCCGCGGTTCGTGCCGGTCCTGAAGGCGGTCGGGTTCGACGCGGCATCGCAGGCCAACAACCACGCATATGACCAGGGAGCGACGGCCGCGGAAGCGTCGCGGCGTCTCCTTTCCGACGGAGGTCTTCTCGTGTTCGGCGACGAGGTCGACGAGGGCGACGTCGCGTTCGCGACCACGACCGTCCGCGGTCGGCGCATCGCGTTCGTCGGGTTCAACGAGACGGCGTCGAAACTCGACGAGACCGTGGCATCGTCGACGCTCGCCCTCGCGCGGCGGAACGCGGACACGGTCATCGCGTTCATGCATTGGGGCGCGGAATACCAGGATCGGCCGACCCGCGCGGTCCAGGAACGGGCGCATTGGCTCATCGACCACGGCGTCGACATCGTCGTCGGAGGCCATCCGCACTGGACCCAGGGCATCTCGGTCTATGACGGGAAACCCATCCTCTGGTCGCTCGGCAATTTCGTGTTCGACCAGGACTGGTCCACCAAGACGGGAGACGGCCTGGCCGTGCGGATCCTCGTCTCGGGACAGGAGACATCCATCGAGCTGAATCCGGTCCGGATCGACGCGAGCCAGCCGCGGTTCCTCGACGGCGACGAGCGTGACGTCCGCCTTCGCGACCTCGCGACCGTCTCCGACGCCTCCCTCACGCATCAAATCCTGCAGGGGAACATCGTCATCCCGAAGGAGTAGGGTCAGCGGTCCTTGTCGCGTACGTGCACGCCGTCGATGAGCATGTAGGTGCGTTTTCGGTTTTTCTCCATCTTCTTGACGAGCTCCGCTTCGAGGTCGATGCCCAGGATCTCCGCGATACCGAGAAGGTAGATGGCCACGTCCGCGAGCTCCTCGCCAAGGTCGGGGAGCTTTTTACGATGCGCGGCGAACGCTTCCGCGAGTTCCTCGTGTGCGAGACAGAACTCGAGTGCGATATCGGTCGTATTGAAGCCCTTCGCGGTCTTGTTCGCGAGGACGTCCTGTTGGAGCTGCTTGATGTCGAGCATATCGATAAGAGGTCGTTCCGTGACATGGTCGCACATCCCGCTGCTGACGAACAGTCCAAGACAGGTCATTTGGCTCGAGCTCGTCCTGCGGATATCATGCCAAGCATGCGCGTCTTCCAGGTATCGGAATTCATCGAGACGATCAACGTCGTCCTACGCGGGATGTGGCAGGGCGAGGAGATCGGCGTGGAAGGCGAGGTCTCCGGGTTTCGCGTGTCGCAGGGGCAATGGGTGTCGTTCGACCTCAAGGACGATAAGGGTCTGGTGAACGTGTTCCTGCCCGTGTGGAACCTCCGCGTGCCGGTCGAAGACGGCCTGCGCGTGCGCGCGTTCGGGATCCCGCGTATCTATCCGAAATACGGCAAGTTCTCCCTGTCGGCGGAACGTATCGAGCTCGTGGGCGAGGGCGCGCTCGCGAAGGCGCTGGCGCTGCTTCGTCAGCGTTTGGAGAAGGAAGGACTTTTCGACCCGTCGCGCAAGCGTGCGCTCCCGAGGTTTCCGGACCACATCGCCCTCATCGCGTCGCGGGAAAGCGCGGCGTACGGCGATGTCATCCGCGTGCTGGGCGAGCGGTGGGGCGGGCTGAAGATCGACCTGTATCACGTCCTCGTCCAGGGCGAACGCGCGCCGCAGGACATCGTCTCCGCCATCCGGACCGCGCAGGAAGGGGACTACGACGTGCTCGTCATGACGCGCGGCGGCGGGTCGCTGGAGGAGCTGATGGCGTTCAACGACGAGCGTGTCGTCCGCGCCGTCCACGGCTCGCGCATCCCGACGCTGGTCGCCATCGGCCATGAACGTGACGTCTCGCTCGCGGAGGAGGCGGCGGACGTGCGCGGCTCCACGCCCACGGATTGCGCTCGGCGCCTCGTGCCGGATCGCCGTGACGTCTTGTATGAGGTCGCGACCCGTGTTGGATCCATCGAGGACGAGATGGCCGCGCGGATCCAGGACCGTCGCGTCGCGCTGTCGCGTGCGGTGGACGCCCCATCGCACTGGATTTCGTCCCGTCGCGCCCTTCTCGATCGGCTCGCTTCCGCATGCGACGAAGGCGTGCGACAATGGCTCCGGACGTCGACCGCCCGCCTGCAGTCCGTCGTGCGGCTTCTCGGGTCGCTCGATCCGAACGCGGTCCTCGGACGCGGCTACGCCATCGTCCGCGACGCGTCCGGCCACGCCGTCGTTTCTGTAGCCAGACTTCGCGTCGGCAGCGGCGTCACGGTCCGTCTGGCGGACGGAAATTTCGATTCGACCATCACCGACACCTATGCCTCCGAAGAAAGACGCTAAGAACATCGATGTGGCGAAAGGCTTCGAGGAACTCGAAGGCATCGCCGCATGGTTCGAGCAGGGCGACGGCGACCTCGACGAAGGCCTCAAAAAGTTCGAGCGCGCCATGACGCTCGCCGACGCCCTGAAGACGCGTCTCGACGCGGCCGAGAACACGGTCAGCGAGATCCTGAAGCGGTTCGACGCCTCCGATGACTGATCCCATGAACACGCTCATCCGCTTCATCCTCAATGCGCTCGCCGTGATGGCCGCGGCGTATATCGTACCGGGCATCTCCGTCCGGAATTTCTGGGCCGCCCTCATCGCCGCCCTCGTCATCGGTCTCGCGAACGCGCTCGTGCGGCCGGTCCTGCTCCTTCTGACCCTGCCGATCACCATCGTGACGCTCGGTCTGTTCACCCTCGTCATCAACGCGCTCATGTTCTGGCTCGCGGCGGTTCTGGTCTCCGGGTTCACCGTCGTGGGGTTCTGGGCCGCCTTCTGGGGCGCCATCGTCTTCTGGCTCGTCTCGTGGTTCACCAACGCCGTCTTCATCAAGGAGTCCTGACATGCCGTCGCGACCGATCGTCATCTCGCTCGGCGGGTCCATGGTCGCCCCGAAACAGGGGATCGACGTCCGGTACCTGTCCGCGTTCCGCAAGCTCGTCTTACGTGAGGTCGCTAAGGGCTCGCGGTTCATCCTCGTCGTCGGCGGCGGCAGCACGGCGCGCGCCTATCAGCGGGCCGCGTCCGCGGTCGTCCCCCTGTTGGACGAGGACCTCGACTGGCTCGGTATCCACGCCACACGTCTGAACGCGCACCTCCTGCGGACCATTTTCCGTGAGGTCGCGCATCCGGTCGTCGTGAAGAATCCGATGCGTCGTAACGTCTGGCGCACGCCGGTGCTCGTCGCGGCCGGATGGAAGCCCGGGCGCAGCACGGACGATATCGCCGTGCGTCTGGCGCACAGGAACGGGGCGAGGCGCGTCATCAACCTGACCGACATCGACGCGGTCTACGACGCGGACCCGCGGACGCATCGCGATGCGAAGCCACTCGCGACAATGACGTGGAAAGCGTTCCGTGCCGTCGTGGGCGATGCATGGGTCCCGGGCGCGAACGCGCCGTTCGATCCGGTTGCGGCGCGCCTCGCGGAGCGGTGGGGTATCGAGGCAGTCGTCGCGGCCGGTCATGACCTCGTGAATCTTGGACGTATCTTCAGGGGCACCCGCTTCCGAGGGACGCTTATCGCAGAAAACAGGGCGTTTAGAATCGAAATGGAACAGCCGCTATGATGTTAGTGCAGCTAACACATACACGACTGTCCCATGAATATCGTAGACCGTGTCCCTCGGGATGCCAAACTTCGGTCATTGATGATGCACGCCACCTTCGGGAAGCG